>CAZESW010000170.1:0-1100 GCA_964514795.1 uncultured Alistipes sp. | reverse complement strand
TTTATCGGAATCGGCGGTATAGGAATGAGCGCGTTGGCACGCTATTTCCTCGACGAAGGCTGGGCGGTAGGCGGTTACGACCGCACGGAGTCCGACCTCACGCGCCGTCTTGCCGATTCGGGAGCGAAGATACACTACGAGGACGACGTGCGGCTTATTCCGGAGGAGTTCCTCGACCCCGAACTCACGGCGGTCGTCTACACGCCTGCCGTTCCGTCCGACCACACGGAGTTCACCATGTTCCGCGAGGGAGGATTCGAGGTGATGAAGCGTTCGCAGATGCTCGGACTGCTGTCGCAGGGCAAATATGTGATGGCTGTCGCCGGCACTCACGGCAAAACGACCACTTCGACCCTTGTAGCATGGCTCAACCGTCGTGCGGCAGGAGAAGGCAGTGCATTTTTGGGCGGAGTGTCGAAAAACTTCGGCGGCAATCTCGTGTCGGGCGAAGGAAAGCGGCTCGCCGTCGAGGCGGACGAATTCGACCGTTCGTTCCTGCGGCTATATCCCGATGTTGCGGTCGTAACATCGGCGGATGCCGACCATCTCGACATTTACGGTACGCACGAAGCTGTGAAAGAGGCGTTCGCACAGTTTATATCGCAGATTAAGGCGGGAGGTTCGCTCGTTCTGAAACTCGGTGTGGACGTGGCGGTACGCAACGATGCGATAAAGGTTTGGCGGTACTCCTACGACGAGCCGTGCGACTTCTACGCGAAGAACGTAACGCTTATCGAGGGCGGACACTATCGCTACGACATAGTTACGCCGTCGGGCATCATCGAAGACTGCACGCTCGGCATCCCCGGCTGGATAAACATCGAGAACTCGATAGCCGCTGTCGCAGCATTCTGGTGCGCTGCGGAGGCCGAGGGCAAACCGTTCGACGAAGAGGCGCTGCGCGGTGCTCTGGCGGAATTCTCGGGCGTCAAACGGCGTTTCGAATTCTACGTCAATACGCCGAAGCAGGTGTACATGGACGACTATGCCCACCATCCCCGCGAATTGTCGGCGACGATTACCTCCGTGCGCCGCATGTTCCCGGGCAGACGGCTGACGGCGATATTCCAGCCGCACCTCTACACCCGAACACGCGACCT
>CAZESW010000169.1:0-4174 GCA_964514795.1 uncultured Alistipes sp. | reverse complement strand
TCCTCTACTTCAAGCAGGTGTTCGAGAACGCAGGTGCGCTCGACCGTATCGTGTCGTTCGTCAACACGACCGAGAACCCGCCCGTGGAGCGTCTGCTCGTGCCGGACATGGCGCTGACGGCCGCCGAATATTTCGCAGTGGACAAGGGCGAGAAGGTGCTGGTTCTGCTTACCGACATGACGCTGTATGCCGATGCGCTCGCCATCGTGTCGAACCGTATGGACCAGATTCCGTCGAAAGACTCGATGCCCGGTTCGCTCTACTCCGACCTCGCGAAGATTTACGAGAAGGCGGTGCAGCTGCCTAACGGCGGTTCGATTACGATTATCGCCGTCACGACCCTTTCGGGCGGCGACATCACCCACGCGATTCCGGACAATACGGGTTATATCACCGAGGGTCAGCTCTTCCTGCGCAACGATTCCGATACGGGTAAGGTCATTATCGACCCGTTCCGTTCGCTGTCGCGTCTGAAACAGCTGGTTATCGGCAAGAAGACCCGCGAGGACCATCCGCAGGTGATGAATGCCTGCGTGCGCCTCTACTCGGATGCCGCGAATGCGAAGACCAAACTCGAAAACGGTTTCGACCTGTCGGACTACGACGAACGCGCATTGGAGTTCGCACGCGACTACTCGGATAAACTGCTCGCAATCGACGTGAACATCAGCATCACCGAGATGCTCGACACGGCATGGTCGCTCTTCGCGAAATACTTTACCAAGGAGGAGGTCGCAATCAAGGCGGAACTCATCGAAAAATACTGGAAAGCATAACGCACGATGGCAATCAAATTTCAATATAACAAGACTTCGCTCGGCGAACTCGGCAAACAGCTGAAAATGCGCCAGAAGGCACTCCCTACCATAAAAAGTAAGGAGTCGGCCCTGCGCTCCGAGGTAAAACGGGCGAAGGACTCGGCTGCGGAGTACCGCCGCAAGTTGGACGCACTCGTCGCGGAGTACGACTACATGACGGCGCTCTGGGGTGAGTTTGATTGTACGTTGCTGCGCGTCGCGGATGTGGTGCTGTCGTCGCACAAAATAGCCGGAGTGCGTATCCCGCAGTTGGAGGATGTCGTTTTCGACGAGAAGCCGTTCGACCTGTTCTCCTCGCCGGCATGGTTCGGCGACGGACTGGAACTGCTGAAAAAACTGGCTCGTCTGGGCATCGAATTCGAGGTCTACAACCGTCAGACCGAACTGCTCGACTATGCGCGACGCAAGACCACTCAGAAGGTGAACCTCTATGAGAAGGTGCAGATACCGGGCTACGAGGATGCCATCCGCAAAATCAAACGCTTCATGGAGGACGAGGAGAACCTCTCCAAGTCGGCACAGAAAATCGTTAAAACACGCCAACAGGCTGCTGCAAGGGAGGGCAACGCGATATGATAGTCAAGATGATGAAATACGACATCGTTCTGCTCGCTGCCGAGCGCGAACGATTTATCGACACCCTGCGCGAAACGGGTCTGGTCGATATTACGACTACGGGCTGGGAGCCGTCGGACGACGACCGCCAACTGCTCACCGACATCGAAAACCGTGCGAAGGCCGTCGATTTCCTCTCGGCGTTCGTCGGCGGGGATGACTACAAGGCAGGTTCCGAACCAGTTGCAAAGGGTTCGGTGTATGAAACTTACACAGCCGCACAGTCCGAAATGGCCGCCGTGAAAGCCGAAATCGCCCGACTGATGAAAATCGTGGACGAGTGGGGCGCATGGGGCGACTTCTCGGTCGAGGATATGCGACGCCTTGCCGATGCAGGCGTACACATGCGATTCTTCACTACGCAGAAGAGCACGTTCGACAAGAATATCGCCGAGTGGGGCGAAAAGTACAATATCTCGCTCATCTCGGATGCAGGTTCGGTCGCGCGTTTCGTCGTTATCGGCGACGGTTCGGGCGACGTGTCGATTGATGCACAGGAGCAGAAAGCCCCTTCGATAAGCATTTCGGATGCCGAGAAGGCTATGAAGGCGAAGATTTCGTCGATGCGCGAACTCAATGCGAAGATAAGCGCATGTGCTGATGCCCGTGCCGAAATCGAAGCGGAACTCGCTGCACTGAAAATGCGTTTGCAGGACGTGCGCATCGAGGCTACCGCCGAGAATGCGGCGGACGGCATGCTGCTCGTCATGGAGGGCTGGGCAGAGGAGGAGAACGCACCGAAGGTCGATGCGGCTCTCGATGCTTATCCCAACGTGGTGTACGTCAAGAGCAATCCTTCGCCGGAGGACAATACGCCGGTGAAACTCAAAAACAACCGTTTCAACCGTCTGTTCGAGGTTATCGGCACGATGTACGCACTGCCGAAGTACGGCACTATCGACCTTACGCCGTTCTTCGCACCGTTCTACATGCTCTTTTTCGCAATCTGTCTGTGCGATGCGGGATACGGCATGATGATTCTCGCCGCCGGTATCGCGCTGCTGCTCAAAGGCGGCGACAAGATGCGGCAGGTCAGCTGGCTCACGACCGTGTGCGGTGTGGCTTGCGTGGTGTTCGGATTCTTCGCCAATTCGTTCTTCGGAATGGAGATTTCCAATGCAAGCATATTCAATGGTATACGGTTCATCGACTTTCAGAAAGATTTCTTCTACGGGTCGATGATGATAGGAATCGTGCAGATTCTGCTCGGTATGGCTGTCAATATCTGGCTGACGACAAAGACGTTCGGAATCCGGTACGCTCTCGGTACCATCGGCTGGTTCCTGCTTATCATCTCGTCGTGCGCCGCTTTCGTCGCCGACGAATTCGGTGCGGAGTGGTTTGCATTCGATTCGGTCGCCTACTACTGCGTGGCAGGTTTCTCATTAGTGCTGATGCTGCTGCTCAACTCGCCGGGCAAGAATATCTTCGCCAATGTCGGTGCGGGTGTGTGGAACACCTATAATAATATTACGGGTCTGCTCAGCGACGTGTTGAGTTATATCCGTCTGTTCGCCATCGGTCTGTCGGGCGGAGTGCTTGCGCAGGTATTCAACAGCCTCGCACTCGGAATGACGGGTCTCGAAAACGGCATCGACGGTCAACCGTGGTGGGGTGTCGCGCTGAAAATAGTAGGAGCGTCCGCAATTATCCTTATCGGACACGGCATCAACCTGTTCATGTCGGCGATTTCGTCGTTCGTTCACCCTATGCGTCTGACGTTCGTCGAATTTTACAAAAACGCGGGATTCGAAATGGCTTCGCGCGAGTTCGAACCGCTCAAAAAAACGGAATAAATCAAATAACTAAAATCTAATACATTAAACAACTATGAATTCAACAGCATTGATTTTGGCCTACATCGGCGTAGCATTGATGGTAGGTTTGGCAGGTATCGCATCGGCAGTCGGTACTGCGATTTGCGGTCAGGCGTCAGTCGGCGCAATGAAGAAAAACGGCGGAGCTTTCGGTAGCTACATGGTCTTGTCGGCCCTCCCGGGTTCGCAGGGTCTGTACGGCTTCGTATGCTTCTTTTTGGTGAAAGGTTTTTTGAATGCAGATACCTCCATGTTGCAGGGTGCGGCAATCTTCGGTGCCGGTATCCTGGTAGGTATCGTGAACCTCGCCGCTTCAATCTATCAGGGCAAGGTCTGCGCCAACGGTATCGCTGCTATCGGCAACGGTCATAATGTGATGGCTAAGACGCTGATTCTGGCGGCATTCCCTGAGTTGTACGCAATCTTGACGGTTCCGGCGACGTATTTGATTGCATCGTCGATTTAATTTCGGCGCGTCATTTTTATCAATCGGTCAGTGCGGATTCCGTACTGACCGATTGATTTAGGGGCCTTAGGTTAAAGACTCTAACGACCTTAAAGTCTTTAAAAAATCTGCCCAACCTCGCAATAAAAGACAGACCTTTCCCGTTTTTGCATCAGACAGAAAACCCGTTAACATATAGCAGTATGAAAAAGATTTTTATTTTGTCGTTCATTGCGGCGGTGTTCGCCTCGTGCGACAAACCAAAGGAAAACGAAGAAAACTACGGCGTGTTCTCGTTCAAAAGCGAGGAGACGGTGGTCGAGGTCGATGCGACGACCGATTCGTTCGAACTCGAAGCCCTCTATCTGTCGATGCCGTCCCGAAATCTGTACGGCAAATGGCCTTTGGTGGAGTTCGACGACGAAGCGAGTACGGCGGTTGCAGGACAGCATTTCGTTTATGCTCCGATTCGCGAGTTC
>CAZESW010000168.1:1511-4182 GCA_964514795.1 uncultured Alistipes sp. | reverse complement strand
AACAGCTCGAATTGTCAATCATCAGCGTTCCGTGTTTGGTTATCGTTTCGGCGAACTCGCGCGACACTCCGCCTCCCGCCGAAACGAGTGCTAGGTCGATGCCCTTGAAGTCGTCGTTGTGCTCCAGTTTCTTTATCGTCAGTTCCCGGCCGCGGAAAATGCGGGTCTGACCGGCGCTGCGCTCCGAGCCGAACAGAACAAGCTCGTCAACCGGAAAATCGTGCTCTTCGAGGATTTTCAGGAACTCCTGTCCCACTGCGCCGCTTGCGCCAACTATAGCTGCTTTCATAAGTTCAGGTTTTAATCGTTAAAGGTCTTTTAAGGTAGTTAAAGTTCTTTTAAGAACATTTTATCAGTCGAAAAATTCGTCCTTCTCCTCCTGTTTCTCCTGCGACGGCAGTTCCGCCTCCGGACAGTCGAATCCGCTCCACAGCGGCGGACGGACGAACGTGTCGTCGCGGTTTACGTGAATCGACGGGTCGTTGTATACGCGGGTGAGGAAATCGCCGACGATAGGCAGTGCCATTACCGAGCCTTCACCCCTGCGGTGCAGGTGTATCGACTGGTCTTCGCCTCCGACCCACGAACCGGCGACGAGTTTAGGAGTGATGCACATGAACCATGCGTCGCGGTTCTTGTTGGACGTTCCGGTCTTGCCCGCGATATCCATATCCTTGAATCCGAACTGCCATGTCATGCGCCGTCCCGTACCGTTGGCGATTACGTTCTTGAGCATCGAGAGCATCGTGTATGCCGTTTCGCGGCTGATTGCGTCCTGCGACGACGATGCGAATGTCGAAATCAGGTTGCCCTGGCGGTCTTCGATATGCGTTACGAACAGCGGCGAGTTGCGCACACCTTCGTTGGCGAATGTCGCGTAGGCGCCGACCATCTCGAATACGTTCGACTCGAACGTGCCCAGACAGAGCGCATAGACAGGGTCGATATGGCTGCGTATGCCCATATTGTGGAGGAAATCGGCGACGGCTTCCGGCTGTTTCGCCTGCTTCATAATCCATGCCGAATAGTTGTTGCGGCTGTTGGCGAGTCCCCACGTCAGCGGATGCAGCACGCCGTCATACTCGACGTTGCCCGCCTCCTTCGGCGACCAAGCCGTACCGACCGCCGTTTCGATTGTTACGGGCAGATTCGGTGCTGTCGTGCAAGGCGTCAGTCCGAGATGGTCGATGGCGAACGTGTAGATGAACGGCTTGACGGTCGAACCGATTTGACGTTTGCCCTGCTTCGCCATGTCGTATTTGAAATACTGGAAGTCGGGTCCTCCGACGTATGCCTTGATGTGGCCCGTCTGCGGCTCTATCGCGACGAAACTTGCCCGCATGATGCGTTTGTGGTGGAGTATCGAGTCGCGCGGAGTCATCACCGTGTCGCGTTCGCCTCTGTAGGTGAAGACCTTCATCGGACACTTGCGGTCGAAACTTGCGTATATCTCCTTTTCGCCCGCACCCGCCGCCTTCATGTTGCGGAAACGGTCGGAGTTGCGCATCGCACGCTTGACGATGCTTTCGGCCTCCGACGAGTCGATGCCCGTGAACAGCGACCCCGTATTGCGCACCTGCTCGTCCATCATCGGCTGAATGACGGTGCGCATCTGCTTCTGCAAAGCCTGCTCGGCATACTCCTGCATCGAGGCATTGATGGTCGTGTAGATTCGCAGACCGTCGCGGTAGATGTTGTATTCCGTGCCGTCCGCCTTGCGGTTCTTGTGGCACCATCCGTAGAGCGGGTTTTCGTCGTATTCGCGGCAAGCCTGCTCGTAGTCCCAGTCGTTCAGGAACTGGCGGCGTTTAGGCCGTTCGGCGTTCATGACGAGTCGCAGCATCTCGCGGAAATATGTCGCGCGTCCGTTGTTGTGCGAAACGGGTTTGTAGTTGAGCGTAATCGGCAGAGCGGATATGGAATCGCACTCTTCGCGTGTGATTGCGCCCGCCTCCGATATGCGTTTGAGGACGAGATTCCGGCGTGTCAGGGCGTTCTGCGGATTGCGCACCGGCGAATAGCGTGTCGGCGCGTTCACCACTCCGACGAGCATGGCGGCCTCCTGCAAGTTGAGTTCCGACGGCGTCTTTCCGAAGAATGTCATCGCCGCCGATTTGATGCCGAACGAGTTCGAGCCGTACTCTACCGTGTTGAGGTACATCGCTATAATCTCCTCCTTGGTATAGTTGTATTCGAGTTTTATGGCGGTTATCCACTCCTTGAACTTCGCCACGACGAGTTTGGCGGTCCGCACTATCTTGCCGTCGTTGCGCATGTCGTCGCGCGGAAAGAGATTCTTCGCCAACTGCTGCGTGACGGTGCTGCCGCCGCCCTGCGAATGGTGTCCGAGGGCGATTGTCTTGATTCCGACGCGCAGAAGCGACGGAAGGTCGATTCCCGAATGGCTGTAAAAGCGGGCATCCTCCGTCGCCACGAGCGCCGCGGCTACGGGCGGAACGACGCGGCCCGATACGGTCAGACACTGCGTCGAATCCTGCGGGAACAGGTCGGCATACTGGACGTAGGAGCGGTTCTGGACGAAGAAACTGCCTATCACTTTGCCGTCGTCGGCATAGATTTCGGTCGCCAGATTGCTTTTCGGATTTTCCAGCTCCTCGAACGACGGCATTCTGCCGAATGCACCCGCCGCTGTCAGAAGCAGCATCGCGAA
>CAZESW010000168.1:0-1411 GCA_964514795.1 uncultured Alistipes sp. | reverse complement strand
CGAACGACGGCATTCTGCCGAATGCACCCGCCGCTGTCAGAAGCAGCATCGCGAAGAGTGCCGCGAGCGGAGCCATGGTGAGTATCCACAGCCATTTGATGATTTTCGACGACACTTTGCCGCCGGTTTTAGCTCTTTTGCGAGCCGGATTGTTATTTGATGTTCGTTTCATATTCTTAGAACGGAAGGCCGAGCCCCGCCGATATGTGCATTCCCTTTTTATTCGGTTTGTATATCGAAACCGTTACCGAGGTAGTACCCGCAGCGGGCATTCGGAACAGGTTGACGTCGAATGTTATGTCGCCTCCGTAGGCATAGAGCGTCTTGCGCCGTATGTCGGACGAGACTTTGTAGCTCCCGTTCGCCGGATTCTCGGTAATTTTGAAATAAGGACTGTCGAACGATGCGTAGTCGAAACCGAGATTGAGCCTGATTCGCTTGAAATAGAGTATCGACGGTATTCCGCCTTCGGGATAGCAGAGCGGGAACTGGTAGTTGAACGACAGAGCCAGATAGTTGCGGCTCTGTATCTCCGCCGACGAGAACCCGCGCGGAATCAGCCTCGACGAGTTGAACGAGAACATCGAAATGGAGTTGTCCGACTTGAAGCCGCCTATCGACGTCTGGTAAGCCATGGCGAGCGACAGCGAATTGTGCGGAGCGAATCCCGGCAGCCAGCCTTTGGCATAGAGAGCGACGAGGTTGCTGAACTGCGCGTCGGCAGGATTGAGCGCATAGGAGAGGTTGAGGACATAGCCCAGTGGCGGGGCGAAATCCTTGTGCGCCATCTGCACGGTGCTCTGGTATCCTATGCCGAATTGGAGCGTGTGCAGTCCCTCGCGGAATCCGATTTTCGCGAGATTCGTAATATTGTAGCCGCTCGCTTTCCAGTTGTCCAGTTTGGCGACGAGTCCGTTCGAGTAGTTCCATACCGCCGAAATGTTCAGATAACGTGTGCGGTATCCCGCCTGAAAGTAGAGCGGCAGCAGAACGCTCGTCTGAATGTTGTAGTATTTGTCCAGTTTCGGCTGTTCAGGGAATACGAGTTCGTATTTGCCCGTCTCCTCGTTGCGCTGGTACGAGTAGGCATAATACATGCGCTGCGTACCGCCGTAGGACGCGCTCAGTCCGATATTTACACCCAAGCCGTAGTAACGGAGCGTACCCTTGTAGAACGAGCCTTCATCCTTGTTCCAGCCCCACGTTACGAAACCCTCGGCACTCGACAGCAGGCTCTGCGACATCAGCGTAACGCCGAGATTGACATCGAACCGCCCCTCCTCCGTAAATTCGTAAGGGTCGTAGGATGCTGGTGCCCACGAGTGAACGTTGAACAGGTGGGTGAATTTCGAGAAGTGCCGTGAACGGTGCTTTTGTATGGTTTCGACCGAATCCCTGCCGGCGAAACGCA
>CAZESW010000167.1:0-4183 GCA_964514795.1 uncultured Alistipes sp. | reverse complement strand
GACGACCGGACGCAGAAGCTGATGGCGTTTGGCGACTGGGGCGAATACTGGAAAGAACCGGGCGATGTATTTTTGACGAAAGACCCGTCGGTAATCAGCTACGATTTGAGTCAGGGCGATTCTGTTTTCATGCGTTCCGACTCGATGTTCCTCTATACGAAAGACCCTGTGCGCGAACGGCTCAAACGCGAGAAGGCGGAAGCCGAGGCGAAGGAGGCCGCGGAGCGTGCCGCCGCCGAGGAGGAGATGGCGAAGGCCAAGGAGAAAACCGATGATTCCGCCGTTGTAAAACATACGGATGCGGAAACTCCTACCGCGCGCGGTGAAGCTGCCAGACCGAATGCCGGCCGGGAGAATACGGATTCCGCCGACAATTTGCGCAGCAGGGCCGAAAAGGCGTCCGAGGCTGCACGACGCGGGGCCGAAGCCCGACGTGGCCGCAGCGGCGAACACAAGAGCGATGCCAAATCCGAATCCGAATCGTCAGCGGCGATTTCTGCCGCGGATTCCGTTGCGACGAATGCTGCCGACTCTCTGCCTGCGGATTCTCTGCGGGCCGATTCGTTGAGGACGGACTCGCTCGCCGTCAATCCTATGGATACTCTGACGCAGGCACAGCGCCGTGCATTGCTGAAAGAACAGGCGAAAAAGGAGCGCGCGGAGCAACGTAAAATCAAGGCGGAGGCACTGCGCAAGAAACTCGACGAGATAGCCGACCGACGACAGGCGAAACGTACCGCACAGCTGCGGCGCATGGAGGCTGCCGATTCGGCACGCAAGGCGAAGGCACAGTTGCGCGCAAACGAACGGCTGCGCAAGTCGCTGGCGAAAATGACTAAAAAGGGTATCAAGGTCGCTCCTGCCGACGCGTCGTTGATGGCGCAGATAGATTCGATACTCGCAGCCGAAACCATGCAGCAGGATTCGTCGGTGAACCGTATGCTCGACTCGCTGCTGGACGTATATTTCCCTAAAACAGAGGCCGATTCCGTTGTCGTCGATACCGTGGCGGTGGATTCGACCTACCGTCTGTTGCTCGGCTACCGCAACGTGCGTATGTTCCGTTCGGATTTCCAGTCGGTGTGCGACTCGCTGTCGTTCTCTACGGTCGATTCCGTAATCCACATGTACATATCGCCCGTGCTCTGGAACGAGGGCAACCCGATTACCTCCGAGGTGATGCACGTTATCACGCAGAACCAGCAGGTCGTGCGTGCCGATTTCGAAGGCAAGCCGCTGACTGTAGCCGAGATAGATACGCTGCATTACAATCAGGTCGCGGGCAAGGAGATGAGTGCGCATTTCCGCGACAACCAGATCTATCGCAACGACGTGAACGGCAATGTCCGTACCATATATTATATGGAGGAGAACAACCCGCCCGAAATAACGATGATGGCGTATATCGAGAGTGCCGACATGACGTCGTACATCGAAGACCGCCGCATCGTCGGCATCACCTATCGCGGCAATCCGACCTACACGTTCTATCCTATGGACAAGATTCCGGAGGACAGGTCGCTGTTCCTTGACGGTTTCAAGTGGGAGAAAGACCGCCGGCCGACGAAAGAGGATGTGTTCAAGCGTAGAATCCGCGAATCCATGCGCGAAGTGAAAGAGGCTCTCGCGAAACCGTCGTTCCCGATTAACGATGCTCTCGAACGCCGTAAGGAGCGCCTGATGCGCCGTAAGTTGTGGTCCGACCGCACCGATACTCTGTCGGTCGAGGTTTTGGAGTGGCTCGAATCTTTATCCACTGATTATTAACCGGAGCGTTCCGGTGCGTGATAACGGGCAATCTGCGGCGTTGCATTCGGGACTCGAACTCGGTCATTTACGTCGAGTAAACTCCCTCGTTTTCGCCCTCTGCGCCTTGCATCTTGCCCGTTCTGACGCACCTTTGCTCTCGGAGTTGGCGGCAATCTGCTGCATGACATTATTAAAGACCTTAGGGACTTTAGAGCCCTTAGGGTCTTTAATGACCTTAACGACTTTAACGACCTTAATGACTTTAAGGACTTTAACAATTTGTTGCCAAACAATCCCCGAAATCCTGCTGTGTTTGTAAATATTTTTAATATCTTTGCGCCGCAATTCGGCATCGCGGCCGAAATGCAGTCCTGTTGGGTTAAATTAATATTTCTATATGCAGTGGTTGATTGATTTATTTTTCTCGAACAGCATCGCCAATTCGGTGCTGATTGTCGCTCTGACTATCGCGCTCGGTCTGTTGTTGAACCGTATCAAGTTCGGTTCCATATCGCTCGGCGTGACATGGGTGCTGTTCGTAGGTATTGTTTTGTCGCATTTCGGAATGGGTATCGACCCACGAATCTGCCATTTCGTCAAGGAGTTCGGACTGATACTCTTCGTCTACTCCATTGGCTTGCAGGTCGGTCCCGGTTTCTTCTCCTCGCTGAAAGAGGGCGGACTGCGCCTCAATCTGCTGGCAACGACGATAATTATGCTCGGATGCGTTATCTGTTATGCAATACATGTCGTTACGGGCGAGGACCTTACGACTATGGTCGGTGTCCTGTCGGGTGCCGTTACCAATACGCCGGGTCTCGGTGCCGCCCAGCAGACCATCTCCGATGTCGCAGGATATAACGACAATACTCTCGCTTCGGCTTATGCCGTCGCTTATCCGTTGGGCGTTATCGGCATCATCGTATCGATGCTTATCATCCGTGCCGTATTCCGCATCAAGATGGACAAGGAGGCGGAGAATACCGACAACGATAACGCTCCCCGCACGGTGCGTGTCGATATGCGGGTAACCAACAAGGCGATTGTCGGCAAGACGGTTGCGGATATCGGCCGTATCGCCCGCAGCAAATTCGTCGTCGCCCGCATGATGTGCGAGGATATGAAGCAGAAAATCGCGTCGGGCGAAACCGTCCTTCACGAAAACGACATATTGCGCATCGTCGTAAGCAGTCAGGATGTCGAACTCGTGCAGTCGCTTATCGGCGAGAAGGTCGTTGTGGACGACAAGCAGTGGCACTCCTCCTCGACGAGCCTCGAAAAACGCCGTATCGTGGTTACCAAACCGCAACTCAACGGCAAGCATATCGGCGACCTGCATATCCGCGAGAGTTACAACGTCACGATTACCCGCGTAGTCCGTGCCGGTATCGAACTCGTGGCTTCCTACGAGCTGCGCCTGCAAATGGGCGACGTGGTGGTCGTCGTAGGCCGCAACAACGACCTCGACCAGGTGGCGGCAATCCTCGGCAACTCCGTGAAGCGTCTCGACCACCCGAATCTGTTCCCGATATTCATCGGAATTTTCCTCGGTGTGCTGCTCGGCTCGATTCCGATTATGTTCCCGGGCGTTCCGCAGCCTGTCAAACTCGGTCTTGCCGGCGGTCCGCTGATTGTCGCGATTCTCGTTGCCCGCTACGGCCCGCAATACAAACTCGTGACCTTCACGACCAACAGTGCCAACATGATGATTCGCGAAATCGGCATTTCGCTGTTCCTCGCGGCAGTCGGTCTCGGTGCGGGCGAATCGTTCGTATCCTCGATTGTCGGCGGCGGTTACTGGTGGATTCTCTACGGCGTGATTATAACGATGCTGCCGCTGCTTGTCGTCGGCTTCATCGCACGCAAGTTGTGCCGACTGGACTATTTCTCGATTATGGGTCTGCTTTCGGGCGGCATGACCGACCCTCCGGCACTGGCATACGCCAATACGGTCGCTACCGACGACCGTGCATCGGTCGCCTATGCGTCGGTCTATCCTCTGACGATGTTCCTGCGAATATTCACGGCGCAGATACTCGTGCTTATCGCGCTGTCGTAAAGGTGCGTGATAGCAGGTAATCTGCTGCGTTGTTTTCGGCATTCGGCTTCGGTTATTTACGACGAGTAAACTCCCTCGCCTCAGCCTTAACGCCTTGCATCTTACCTGCTCTGACACACATTTGTTTATGGTTGGTATATCGGGAGCGGCTTTTCGGCCGCTCCATATTTTTTAAGGTCTTTAAAGTCCTTAATGACCTTAAAGACTTTAAGGACTTTTTAGTATATTTGTGGCAAATAACCTTAAAAACCTTTAATCGGATGAAAAAACTGTTGCTCGTGCTGTTGTCGTTCGCCACTGTGTCGGCGTCCGCACAGCCGAAAATCGTGGCGCACCGCGGATTCTACAAAACTGCAGGCTCGGAGGAGAATACGC
>CAZESW010000166.1:0-4198 GCA_964514795.1 uncultured Alistipes sp. | reverse complement strand
AGAACTCTGTCGCCGAACGCCTTCGATACGTCGTGCGCCTCGATGACGACATCTCCCAAACGCGGACCGTTCGGAATGTATATTTCGAGTTTCTCCTCCTTCTGCTTGGTATCCTCGTTGAGCATCTTGTCGTAAGCCGACAGACGCGCCTTGCTCTTGGCATGACGTCCCGACGGCGACATGTTCACCCACTCCAACTCGCGTTCGAGGGTCTTGCGACGTTTGCTCTCCTGCTTCTCCTCCAAAGCCATTCGCTTGGTTTTCTGGTCGAGCCAGCCTGAGTAGTTGCCTTTCCACGGAATACCCTCGCCGCGGTCGAGTTCGAGAATCCATCCTGCTACATTGTCGAGGAAATAACGGTCGTGCGTAACGGCGATAACCGTACCTTTGTACTGCTGCAAGTGCTGTTCGAGCCAGTCGATACTCTCGGCATCGAGGTGGTTGGTAGGCTCGTCGAGCAGCAGCACGTCCGGTTGTTGCAGAAGCAGACGGCACAACGCTACACGACGACGCTCACCGCCAGAAAGCACCGACACCTTTTGGTCGGCATCCGGACAGCGCAGGGCATCCATCGCCCGTTCGAGCACACTGTCGAGTTCCCATCCGTTCACATGGTCGATTTTCTCGTAGAGTTCGCCCTGGCGCTCGATAAGACGGTTCATTTCGTCGTCGTCCATCGGCTCGCAGAGTTTCATGTTTATATCCTCGTACTCCTTCAACAGCGCGACCGTTTCGGCGCAACCCTCCTCGACGACCTCCTTTACGGTCTTGCTGTCGTCGAGTTTAGGCTCCTGTTCGAGATAACCGACTGTGTAACCGGGGGAGAATACGACCTCACCCTGGAAATTCTTGTCGATACCAGCGATAATCTTCATCAGCGTGGATTTACCCGAACCGTTCAAACCTATGATACCGATTTTCGCACCGTAAAAGAACGAAAGGTAGATGTTGTTCAGTACTTTTTTCTGATTGGTGAACGTTTTGGAAACGCCGACCATTGAAAAGATGATTTTCTCGTCTGCCATATCTGTGTTTTTCTTTATTTTCCCAATAATCCGCAAATATAATAAAAATCGGAGTGTCCGACAACTTTTTCGGCGTTATCGGATTTCAGGCAAAACGAATCGGGGCCGTTATGCAATCACAACAGCCCCGATACGAAATATAAACGGAATTATTTTCCGACGGTTTTACGAATTTTGTTTCCTACACGCCGGCGCTGTTCGCGCAGTTTCTCGCGTGTACGACGCGCGAGGTCTTCATTCAATACCAGATGAATGCCGATTACCGACAGACCGCCGTAGATGAATACCAGACGCCACAGGGTAGCGATTTCAGGCAATACATCCTCGAATCTCGCACCCATGCTCTGCACGCGTATATACGCGCTTACGGCACTGCTGCTCGGGAATATCTTGCCAAGCATGTACATCCACTCAGGAAACGACTCTTTCGGAAGCGAAGCACCGCTCAGCAGCAATATCGGAATCGAGGTCCAGAGCAGCCACAGCAGCGAATTTTCACGGCGCGAGAAGAGCGACGACACGGCAATGCCCATGAATACGCATGCGAGTATGTAAGGGACTGCGACCGCAGCGCAATCGAGAATCGTTCCGTTCATCGGATACTTGAATATATGGTAGTGCACCGTCAGTACGTATGTCATCGTAACCGCATAAATCGACAGATAGGCGAAAGCCTTGCCGAGTACGATAGGCACGGTGGACAGACGTTCGCGCCCCTCCGGAATCAATTTCTGATAGAGATTGTATTCGCGCCACGTTCCGCCGCTCATTCCGATTCCTATCAATGCCGTCTGCTGCAATATTACGAGAATAATCGCCGGCATGATGAACGAACCGTAGCCGAGGTAGGGATTGAACAGATTGTGCGACTGATATATCACCGGCTGCGTCACGGCTTTCGCCTGAGGGGCGTTTATGCCTTTGGCGACAAGACGCTGGAATTCGACCATTACATTCGCCGTCGAGATGGACGCCACAATCTCCTGAAACACCTGACGGTACATCAGGAAATAACTTGCATCGCAATATATCGACACATTGGCTTGCAGACCTCCGACGAGCTGTTTTTCGTAATCATGCGGGATATAGACGATGCCGTAGATCTTGTGTCCGAAAAACAGACGTTTCGCCTCCTCCATATCGGGCGTTTCGTATGCGACGTATGTATTCGGACCCGCATCGAACGATTCGACGAGCATACGGCTCGAATGCGTCTTGCTGTGGTCGATTACGGCAATCGGGACATTCTGCAACACCTGATTGTTGTAACCGAACGAATAGAGTGTCGAATATATGAACAAGGCGAAAATTATCACGAGCATGACTCCGGGGTCGGAAAAAATCTCCCGATATTCGCTGCGCATTACCGACGCTATCTCGTGGCGGTAAAGCGATATGTACTCCTTCAACTTTTTCATGGCTACAATTTTCCCCAATATTTACTGTCCGTGCACTCCTGCTTCAATCTATTGACGAGCAGCACCGGCAATATCCAGAATATCATCATATACGCTATGTCGGGCATCGTAACGCCTATCGGCGCACCACGCAGCGACTGGTCCACGAACGATTTCATGTAGAAAGTGAACGGAAACAGACAGCCGAACCACTGCAACACGGTCGCCATGGCCATGGTCGGGAACGTAAGACCCGAAAATGTGAACGCCAGCACCGAGTATCCGCCGCCGAACGACAGAGCAAGACGCATGTTCGACGTTATCGTGAGTATCGCTATGCCGATGCACTGATAACTGATGATGAATACCAGCGTCGATGCACCGAGCATGAATGCGCTGCCGTTCATCGGCGCACCCATTATATTGAAGATAACGACGAACATCGCCACGGCGACTATCGCCATTATCATCGTTATCGGCAGCAGTTTGCCTAAAAGCGCTGCACCTATCGAGCCTCTGCCGGTATCGAGCCACTCTTTCGCCGTACCGTATTTCAGTTCGGTTCCGGCGGCATATATCGACGACAGAATCGTGAATATCATCAGCATCATCGCCATGAAGCACGGTGCCACATAATATCCGTAGTTGATATACGGATTGAACAGCACATGTTTCGAGAAGCGTATCGGCATAGCCTGCGCCATTGCCTGTGCCGCGGTCAGCCCCTGACTTTGCAGAACCTGCAACTGTATTCCGATGGAGAATGTCGTAACGGCGGTCTGAATATCTTTGGCGAGCATCGAATTGGCGGAGATGTTCGTTCCCGAATTATAGAGTTCGACATGCGTCTGTCCGTTACCCATTATGTTTTTCTCGAATCGGGACGGAATCTGCAATACGGCGTAGACCTTTCCCTCGCGAATCAGCCGTTCACCCTCGTTCATGTCCTGAATCTCGTATGCGACGAGAGCCGCAGGCGTTTCGTCGACCATTGAAACGAGCGTGCGCGACAGATTCGTATGGTCTTCATCGAGTACGGCAATCGGCAGATTGTCTGACACTCCCTTTTCGAAAAACAGAGCGAAAAACAGGAACGTAACGACCGGCAGCACGAACAGCATCGAGAAGTATGTCTTGTCCCGACCTATCCGCCTCCACTCGCGAACGAATACCGCGTATGAACCTCCGAAAAATCTGCGCATCGTTACTCTATTTCACTCCAATTTACGATTGCGCTCATACCCGGACGCAGATTCTCGACACAGTTCACCGGCTTCATCTTGACAGCGAACGTGCGTATGTCGAAGCCACCCTGAGTGCGTGTCGCATTCCATGTCGCGAAATCGGCCTGCACGGCGATATACGAAACTTCGAGTTCCACATTGCGGTCGAGAGCCGGGATATAGGCAGGAATTCTCTTGCCCATCGTAATCTTCGGCAGCATGGTCTCCTTTATGTTGAATGTAATCCATGTATCGGTCATATCCAGAATCGTGACGACCGGATAACCGCTGCCCACGAGCTCGCCCTCTTCCGAAATCACGGTCGAGATTTCGCCCGTAACCGGCGAGTATACCATTGCGTCGCCGATATACGATTCGACCTCGTTCACTGCACCCTGTGCCTGACGAACCTGCGCCGCTGCGGCAGCCTTGTCCTCCTTGCTCGCTCCGTCGAGTGCGAGTTGATACTGCGAATGCGCTGCGCTTTCGGTTGCGACCATCGCGTCGTAGTTGGCCTTCGCCTCGTCGAGTTTCTGTGCCGGAACCACTCCGT
>CAZESW010000165.1:0-4203 GCA_964514795.1 uncultured Alistipes sp. | reverse complement strand
TTCTTTTGAAACGAGAAAAAATGTACTAAATTTGTGTCTATTTTGTAACGATTTAATAGCGGAAAACAGAAACGAGTAACAAATTATTATGAACAAATCAATAAAAATCAACATTATGAAAAACCTTTTCAAAGTTTTTGCGTGTTCGATTGCTTTGTTTTCGATGAGTGCGATGACGGGTTGCGACAACAGCACCGTCTACGTCGACCGATTGGAAAATGAGGTCGGCCAGCGTCCGACCATCAGCATCGATACGCCTTCCGTATCCATAGCCAAGTTCGGCACGGATGTGGAGGTCGCCGTTGCCGCCGATTCCTACTGGACGGTGGAAAGCGACCAGAGCTGGGTAGTTGCTCTCCCTTCGTCGGGTACGGGCGATGCTTCGGTAAAAATCGCGATTGCGGATAACGAAACCAACGTTATGCGTCGTGCGACCGTATCGTTTACGGTTTATCAGAAATCGACGGGCTGGAAGTGGGACAAGGCGGACCTCGCCATCACTCAGTCGGCGACCGATGCTCCGTATGTTCAGGGCGAAATCGAGAAACTCGTAGAGTTTATCAAGACCGTGCATGCCGGTGTATCGAGCACCAACGGTACGGCGACTCTGGCTTACACGGATGATGCGGTCGAGGCTGTCGTTCTCGCCAACTACGGCGACGGAAATATCGGTCAGATTCTGGCTGTCGGCGACAATACCGGCTATCCTAACTCGGCTATCCTGCTTTATGATTCGGCATTCGGTTCGTCTGCGAATGCGAACTATCCGGTAGGTTCGGTCGTTAAGGTCGCAGGCTTGAAGAATGCGACTTACAACAACTACTACGGCCTCCGCGAGTTGAAGAGCATCACCGTTTCCAAGACGGGTGCTACGCAGGAAGTAGTGGTTCCGGAACTTACGGTCGGCGAGGTGCTGAGCAACGAATATCAGGGTCAGTATGTTGCTGTCAAGGACGTTCATGCGACCGACGACTGGAACGGAAAACCGTGGATTGCAGACAGCAACCAGACGGTCGTTCTCGAAGATGCCAACGGTGCTACGCTTTCGGTTCGTATGGGCAAATCGTCGTTCGCTCCGCTGTTCGCAAACTATACGATTAACAGCAGCAAGGTCGGAACAATCAAGGTTCTCGCAGAGTTTTACAGTTCGGCGGTACAGGTGATGCCGGTATACGTTTCGGATGTGCTCGAACTCTCGAACGTGGCTCTGCTTCTCTCGACTACCGATGTGATTCTCGATGCAACCGCAGGTTCAGAGGCTAAGATTACCGTTCAGTCGATGGGCGATTGGACTTTGACCACGACCGGTGCCGGCTTTACGGTAGACCCGCAGTCGGGCGACGGCAACAAGAACGAGGTTACAATCAAGGCATCCGCCGATGCGACGCAGGATTTGTCGCAGACGCTCGGTACAATTAAGGTAACCGGCGGCGGCGAAACCCAGACCATCACGGTTCGTCAGAAAGGTCTCGGCGGCGGAGTGTCGATTCAGGGTCTGTATGACTATATCGCGACCAATCCTGTCAAGGACGGCGGTTCGCTCAGCGGTTACGGTCCTATCAAGGCATACGTCGCAGCGAACAACACCGGCGGTAACCTCTATCATGCACTTTCGATTGTCGACAATACCGGCAAACCTAATTCGGGTATGATATTCTTCTCGGACGATACCGATTATACCGATGCAGAGCTTCCTGTCGGCTCGGAGGTTGAAATCGATTTGAGCGCCGCCAACTATGTTCCTTACAACGGTCTTCCGGAGGTTAAGGGTGCGAAGATTTCCGCAACCGGCAACAAGGCGGAGATGACCGTTCCGGTACTGACCGTAAGCGAGGCATGCTCGATGAACTATGTAGGTCAGTATATCTGCGTGAAGGATGTCGCTCCTGCTGCCGAGGGCTATTGGAACAAGACGTCGGAGAATTTCGTAAATACGACGTTGAGCAACCAGAGCGGAAATTCGGTAGTTATCCGAGTACACAAGGATGCTTCGTTCGCAGGTGAGAAGTATATCGTCGAGCGCGGCGATATCTACGGTGTGATGGAGGTTTACAACTCGTCTTACCAGATGTTCCCGACCTCGAAAGCGGACGTTGCGGCATTTGTCGAGCCTACCGATCCGCTGCTCAAACTCGATACCGACAACCTTTCGTTCGTTGCAGGCGGCGAAACCAAGACGGTCGCGCTGACTGTCAAGAATGTACCTTCCTACGAGGTTATTGCTACGACCACCAACAACGACCAGTTCGAAACAGTCGTTTCCGCCGACAAGGCGACGGTTTCGGTTATCGCACGTCCTAATCAGACCGATGCCGCTATCAGTGCCGAACTGACGATAACGGTGAAATACTCGGATGGCGAACTCAAACAGACGGTCGCTTTGAAGCAGAACGCATCCGTTTCCGCCGATGCAGAGCGCATAACTTTCTCGCTCGCTTCTATCGAGTCTTCGAACGGCGGCGAAATCGCGAAGTCATACATCGGTACGGTTGCCGACCCGTCTTCGTGGCTGCGCTGGACTACCGACGGTGTCGGATTCGCAGGTGTGCGCATTCAGCGTCCTGCCGCAAACAGTGCATTCCAGAACACTATTCAGATTCAAGGTGCTACCAGCGACGAGACAAAGCAGGGCTTCATTACAAATACAGAATCGCTTACGGATATTCAGCAGATTATCGTGGTTCTGCGTGCAAACTCCGCAACAGCATTGAATGTAAGTATCTTCATGGGAGACAAACCTGCCGATGCTGCGGATTATGCCGGAACCGAAGTTACGCCTACCGCCAATACGAGTGTCAAGGATGATGCTTCCGGTCAGTATATACATACCGTATCTTACGAGTTCGCCGGCAACAAGTATCCTTACTTCAAACTGGTAAACAAGACAAGGTCGGCATTCTACGCCGATTCTATCACGGTTGTTTACAAGAAATAACCTGACATAACATTGACCGAAGGGTTTTGACCGACCCTTCGGTTGCGAATTGAGAAAAAGAAAACAGAATTTTAACGTTGATTCTATGAAGGCATTGAATAAGGTATTGTGGGTGATGGCAGCGGTATTGCTGTTCGTCGGTTGCGGAACTGACGACGGCGAACGCATTGTGGTTACCAATGCCTACCTGAATTGCAACTCCGTGGCGAAAGGCTACGATACCAGCTGCGGACTGATATTGAGCGCACCGATAGGTACGACATATACGGCAAGCGTGGTTTCCGACGACGACTGGTGTCTGCTGACCAACGACAGGGTTTCGGAGATTACCGAAACGATGCGTGCGGACGAGACCATGCAGTGGGTTAAGTTCTCGCAGAATTTCGACGAGATACGTTATGCGACGATTACGGTCGTATTCGACAACGGCTATACGTTCGAGTTGCCGTTGCGTCAGACCGTGTTCGATGCTCCGGAGTCCTACGACAAGCCGTGGAACGAACTGCCGAAATATGTTCCGAACGAGAATTACATCTATCGCACCCATACGGCACTCCTGCAAAACCAGACGAAGCGTAACTATACTTTCTGTTTCGACAAGAGTCTTCGGGCGTCGCTTTGGGTCGCTTATCCGATGCACACATGCTATACTGCCGGCGATGCCAATCGCAACAACAGCGATTTCGGTTTCGATCCGACGGTGGAAACCATCTATCAGGCGAATTTGGTGGGCCGCTCTTATACGGGACCGTTCGACCGCGGACACCAGATTCCCGCTGCCGACCGAAAGTGTACGCAGGCTATGATGAACCAGACGTTCTACGCAACCAATATGACTCCGCAGTACAGCAAATTCAACCAGAATATGTGGGGATATTTGGAGGGCAAAGTCCGCAACATGGTTTGCTCGGATACGCTTTATGTCGTTACGGGCGCATATTTCAAAGGCCCTTACGATCCGTCTATCGAGCAACTTACCGACGGAAAGTTATATACGACGGACGGAACGAGGTCGCAGATTTGTCCGATTCCGTCGCACTATTTCAAAGTTCTGCTGCGTACGGTGAAAGGAAATACGGGGCGTTCGGTTGATTCATTCGACAAAGCGTCGGATTTGCAGGCAATCGGTATATGGTTGCTGCACAAGGATACGGGATATGATGTCAATATGCCTGCCGGCTCTGTCGTTCCGGTGAGCAAAATCGAGGAATTGACGGGTTTCGAGTTCTTCAACATGCTGAATCCGGATATTGCTGCCGAGGTGAAGC
>CAZESW010000164.1:0-4219 GCA_964514795.1 uncultured Alistipes sp. | reverse complement strand
TCGCGATAGCGGCATGTGCGGCAACGCTTTATGCAACGACAAACAACGAAAATATGGCAACACTGAATCTCACGCGCGAGTGGGACAAGACGTTCCCCCTCAGCGACAAGGTGAACCACGACAAGGTAACTTTCACCAACCGCTACGGAATCACTCTCGCGGCGGACATCTACATTCCGAAAAACGCCTCCGGCAAACTGCCTGCCATCGCCGTCAGCGGTCCGTTCGGCGCAGTCAAGGAGCAGTCGTCGGGACTCTATGCGCAGGAGCTGGCGGAACGCGGATTCCTGACAATCGCCTTCGACCCGTCGTACACGGGTGAGAGCGGCGGCGAACCGCGCTACGTGGCGTCGCCCGACATAAACACCGAGGATTTCTGCGCGGCAGTGGACTATCTCTCGGTGCGCGACGATGTCGATGCCGAGCGAATCGGCATACTCGGCATCTGCGGCTGGGGCGGAATGGCTCTAAACGCTGCGGCAATCGACACGCGAATCAAGGCTACCGTCGCCTCGACGATGTACGACATGACCCGCGTCAATGCCAAAGGATATTTCGACTCGATGGATGCCGACGCGCGCTACGAACTGCGCCGTCAGCTCAACGAACAGCGCACGAAGGATGCCCGCAACGGTTCGTACGAACTCGGCGGCGGCGTAATCGACCCGCTGCCCGAGGATGCTCCGCAGTTCGTCAAGGACTATTACGCATACTACAAGACGCCGCGCGGATACCACGAACGCTCGCTCAACTCCAACGGCGGCTGGAACAAGACTTCGGCGTTGTCGTTCATCAACATGCCGATACTGGCGTACAGCGACGAGATACGCAGCGCCGTGCTCGTCATTCACGGCGAGAAGGCTCACTCGCGCTATTTCAGCGAGGATGCCTTCAAGAAGTTGCAGGGCGACAACAAGGAGCTGCTGATTATCGACGGTGCGAGCCACGTGGACCTCTACGACCGCAAGGACATTATTCCGTTCGACAAAATCGAAAGGTTCTTCAACGACAACCTGAAATAACTTTTTAAAGACCTTAAACCTAAACCATGAACAATAAACTCAAACTTGCATTGACCTTCGGTGCGGCTGCGACCATACCGACGGCATGCGTGAACAGCCCGTATGCCGGCAAGCACCTCGCCGACTGCGAAGAGAAATTTCCGGAACCGGTTACGGCCCCCGAAGGTGCACCCAACGTATTGTGGATTCTGCTCGACGATGTGGGCTACGGCACCGCATCGGCATTCGGCGGACTGATACACACACCCGTAATGGATTCGCTGGCCGAGGCGGGAATCTGCTACACCAACTTCCACACCACGGGACTGAGCGCTCCGAGCCGTGCTGCGCTGCTCACGGGACGCAACCACCACACCGTGCACATGGGCAACTTCGCCCATCAGATGCGCCGTGCGGGATTCCCGGGTTACGACGGACTGATTCCGTCGGAGTGCGCGACCATCGCCGAGGTACTGCGCGACAACGGCTACAACACGTTCGCGCTCGGCAAATACGGCCTTACGCCCGACTATGAGGCATCCGACGCGGGTCCGTTCGACCACTGGCCGCAGGGAAAGGGATTCGAGCACTTCTACGGCTACATCTGTTCGTCCACCGACAACTACAATCCGCAGCTTGTCGATGAACTGTGCTACAAGAAGCCCGACGGACGCAACATCGGCGAGCTGATTACCGACCGTGCGATAGAGAATATCGACCGTCAGAAGGCCGCCGCTCCGGACAAACCGTTCTTCATGTATTACGCACCGCAGGCGACCCACTCGCCGATTCAGGTGGCGTCGAAATGGATGGACATGTACAAAGGCGCTTTCGACGAGGGCTGGGACGTATTCCGCGAGAAGGTGTTCGCCCGCCAGAAGGAGTTGGGCGTGATTCCTGCGAATGCCGTTCTGCCGCCGCGTGAGAGCCACATGCCGGCATGGGAAGACCTGACGGAAGACCAGAAACGGGTAACCACGCGCCTCATGGAGGCTTACGCGGGATTCATGTCGTATGCCGACTACGAAATCGGCCGTCTGCTCGCACATCTGCGCGACATCGGACAGGCGGACAATACCGTCGTGATGCTGATGATAGGCGACAACGGAGCCGAGAAGAAGGGACACATGTACGGCGACCTCGTAAAATCCATGCCGGAGGAGTATGCCGCAACGGACGAGGGCCGTTTGCAGTTCATGCTCGACCACTTCGACTGGATAGGACGTCCCGAGGGCGACAACTGCACGCTGCCGCTCGGTTGGAGTCAGGCGCTCAACACCCCTTACCGCAACTGGAAGGGATTCGCCGAGTCGGAGGGCGCAACCCGCCAGCCGCTCGTAATCACCTGGGGCGACAAACTGAAACACGGCGTTCGCGAACAGTTCTGCCACCTCGTGGACGTGATGCCTACGACGCTCGAAATGGTCGGAATCGAGATGCCCGACAAGGTGCGCAACATCGACCAGCAGCCGCTGCAAGGCACGTCGCTCTGCTACACGTTCGACAATCCCGATGCCGAGGAGCGTCATACGGAGCAGTATTTCTTCGTATACTCGTCGCGCGCGCTCTACAAGGACGGCTGGAAACTCAGCATCCAGTTCCCGATGAACCTCTTCGGCGACGAAAAGGGGCTGACCGACGACGATATGGAATGGCACCTCTACAACATGAAGGAAGACCCGACCGAAACCGTCGATTTGGCGGCGAAATATCCGAAACTTGTCAGGAAGATGCGCAAACGGCTCGAAAAACTCTCGATAGAGAACAACGTCTATCCTTATTTCCGCCGCACCGACATTTCGGACAAATCGCGCAAAATCAACCAGATGACGCCGGAGGAGAAGAAACTCTACCGCCGTCTGTTCGGAGGTCCGAGCGTATATACCGACGTCGTACCGGTTTACGAATAGGTTTCGCTCCGCGAACATGAAACGTAACGGCCGCTCTCGCAAGAGCGGCCGTTACGTTTTGCATTAAGGTCGTCAAAAGCACTGCCCCGACATATCAGTTCAGCGTCCGGTACTCGTTCGGAGTGGAGCCGGTGGCTTTCTTAAACAGGCGCGTGAAGTGCTGCGGATATTTGAAGCCGAGTTCGTAGGCGATTTCGCTCACCGACTTGCCCGCATCGAAAATCCGCACCTTCGCGATATCGATAAGCCGCTGCCGGATATGCTCCTGCGCCGAACGGCCCGTTTCGCGCTTGATAAGGTCGCCGAAATAGTTGGGCGACAGATGCAGCGCATCGGCGCAATAGCGCACCGTCGGCAGGCCTACGGTCTGCGGCCTGTCCGACTCGAAATAGTCGGTGAGCAGATGTTCGAACCGCACGAGAATATCGTTGTTCACCTCGGAACGGGTGATGAACTGCCGTTCGTAGAAGCGCACGCAGTAGTCGAGCAGCAACTCGATATTCATGGCAATTAGCGTTTTGCTGTGGCGGTCGACGGGGTGCTGCAACTCGCGGTCGATTTTGTGCAGGCAGTCGAGGACGATTCCGCGCTCCTGCTCCGACAGATGCAGAGCCTCGTTCACATCATACGAGAAGAAGGTGTAGTTCTTCATCTCGCGGCCGAGCGACGTGCGGCGCAGCAAATCGGGATGGAACAGCAGCGCCCACCCCTTCGGATTGATGATTTCGCCCGGCCCCGTCGTGCCGAGCACCTGCCCGGGAGCGGCGAATACCAGCGTACCCTCCTGATAGTCGTAATACTGGCGGCCGTAGACGAGGTCGCCGCACTTTATATCTTTCAGAAACACCGCGTAGAACCCGAACGAGTGCAGGAACCGTTTCAACGGACGGTCGATTTTCGACCAGTCCACCACCTCGACGAGCGGATGGCGGGTTTCGACACCGCACCAGTCGCAGTACTCGAAGATATTCTCCATTCTGACGATATTTTCCATAGTCGATAGATTTTGTCGCGCAAGAGCATATAAGTCGAAGACAAATATACGCCAATTCTCCGAATCGCCCAACCGTCCGCCGACGAATCGGTAAAAAAGGTAACAAAACCCGTAATCCGTATCGGATGCGGGGCGGCTTTAAAGTATTTTAAAGTAGTTAAAGTCATTAAGGTCTCTAATGTGTTCGGCGAACGGAAAGAAGAAAAATTGAACTTTTTTGCATTTTTTTTGCATTTTTCCGGGTCGAAAATACCCCCCCGACAGGCACGTATTTGGTGGAGAGATAGAAAAAGTTGCCTATACAATCATATTGT
>CAZESW010000163.1:0-4228 GCA_964514795.1 uncultured Alistipes sp. | reverse complement strand
ATTATATTATCTCTTTAAATTTCAACATTTTAACCTCGCAGTTTCCACATGTCGGAAACTACGCACCTCAATTTCTGCAAATGTAAGAAAAAGATAAATATCTTTTTTGAATTTTCCGAAAAATTTTTCGGTCGATTTCGCGCGCCGCGGCAGGCATTTATACGCCGGCGGAACGGAGCGGCGTAGCGGGCTGATTCCGGCGGCAACGGGAAGGCATCGCAGCGGCAAAATGCTGATTTCGCGAAAAATATCGGGGCATTTCGCTCCGATATTTTTGTTTTCTAAAAATTTAATCATATCTTTGTTACGTAAACATTTAAAATCCCCACAAATATGAAAGCAAAATTACTGTTTTATCTTTGTTGTATCGCCATTGCAGTCGGCTGCACGAAAGACGATACAATCATGCTGCTGGCAATTCAGGAGCAGAACGAATCCGTCGATTCGCGACTCGAACGGAATCCGAATCCATGGACTGATTTATACCGAATTTCGGATTCGTCCATCGTTCTCGGCGCGAAGCTGAACAATCCTTATTCGGTGACGAATCTGCAAATCGCCCGCGACAGTCTGATTGCGGAGGGCGCGACGCTGCAGGAACTGCCGGTGATACTGCCGACCCACTACTATGTCCGCTTCAAGCCGGCCAACGACGATGCTCTCGAGGAACTTGTCGAACGGGACACCACAATCATATATTACGAATACCCTCTCGATTACGAGATAAAGGTGTACGGCGTGTCGTATCACGACCCGGCAATTATCGACACATTGCCGACGTATCAGTATGCATCCGTCCCTGTCGAGAAATGGCAGAACCTGCAGAATATTGAGGATGTCGAATATACACTGCTCGAAACTCTGTGCATTCTGGATGAAGATGATGAAGAAGATGATGACAATTCTGGTCCGATAGTAATCGGTCCGAACCCGATTTTGCCGAACCCGAACGATTCGCTCCCGGTCATCAAACCGATAAACCCAGGAGATACGACGATATTGCACTCCGGCAACGGACAGAAACGCATAGCATCCCAAGCGAATTTCGACGAATCGGCGATTTCGCTGCTGATGTCCAAATCGTTCGAGCTTACGGGCAACGGCGACTACGAAGAGCTGTCGCTGACACGTGCAAGTTCCAAATGGACACCTCAAGGAAAGATAACGGTTTATGATGATATTGCGGGCGGACAAATACCTTTGATCGGAGCAAAAGTTCTTGTCAAAAGATGGTTTACTACACATTCTGCCATAACCGATAAAGATGGAGAATTTAAATGCAGCAAAGGATTCAAAAACCCTGCAAATTACTGCATTATATGGGAAAGGAGCGAATTTAAGGTTCTTGACGGCAAAACAAGTCAAGCTTATTATAACGGCCCGAAATTGAGCAGTGACTGGAATTTGGATATTAAGGACGGCAAATCCGTTCGATTCGCAACTATACATCGGGCTGCGAACAGAATGTTTTATGGCGAAACAGAGGGTCTGTCACGTCCAAAATTCAACAAGAGATTACCCATTAAATATTTTCATTATAGATATTCTAAAGCCAATGGATCATATTCATCAACAGATAAATGCATCAAAATATGGGGAAAAATGATGCATTTAGATATTTATAAAAAGGAATCTTGGAGCCTACAGTCACAAATATTATCTACTACATTCCATGAGTTAGGACACGCAGCGCATCATTCAAATGCGAACAATATGTACAACAACTCCGAAAAACGCCACAAAGATAGTTGGGCAACATTTACAGAATACTATCTTACAAAAATAGAATACGAGTCGCTAAAATTATATAAAGACCACTACAGCATTTATAATGTCGAGTATAACTGTTATATGCCCGACGAAACGCATAATAGACAGTATTGGAACATATTATCAGCAAATCAAGATGCGCATCTTGCACAATACACACCTCTTTATATAGATTTATATGACGACTTTAATCAGCAAAATTATTTTGAATTTGAGGACCACTACAATTATTTAAACTATCCTAACGACAACATACATATTTATAAAGTTAAACGAATTGAAATTCCCGTTTTTCAAAGCAGTTCTTTTGAAGAAGTAAAATATATATTATATAACTATCGGCACGAATTATCTGCAATAGAATGCAGAGATTTTAATCTTACATGGGATTCTATCACAAACCTTTTCAGCTACTATGAATAAGTACATTATAATAATTTTAGCGGCATTATGTTTATTCGCATGTGATGCGCACGAGGACATAGACGGGTCATGCATGACCGTTATGAATATTGAAAACAATAGCATCCACAATATCACGATCAAAGCTGATTCGAAATATGTATCTTATTGGGAAACGACTATTCCTAAGGGGAGTTGCTATTCGGCACAGGAAATCACACCCTATACTCCGGTAAGCCCGCAAAGTTTTGTCGGAACCCGATGCATCGTAACATTCGATAACGATATAGAGATCGTACATAGCAGCAA
Organism: uncultured Alistipes sp.; assembly: GCA_964514795.1. Classification (GTDB taxonomy): domain Bacteria; phylum Bacteroidota; class Bacteroidia; order Bacteroidales; family Rikenellaceae; genus Alistipes. Next base: position 1,747 of record CAZESW010000163.1, on the reverse strand, counting down.
AATACTTATGGAGCACAGTCTCTGCGATCAAAATTCATACACAGTCAAAGTTTCGGGAAAACACAAAACAGAAACTACATACACCTACACCTTCACCGATGAGGATTACGACCGTGCGGTAGCGGCAAGCAAGGAGGGTGAAGCGTAGTTGCGACAAAAGGACTTTAAAGTCGTTGAGATTGTTAAAGTCGTTAAGGACAAGTAAATAGAAACATTAACAAACTATTTGAATATTATGAATAAGTACATTATAATAATTTTAGCAGCATTGTGTTTCTGCGCATGCAAAAAAGGATACGTTTGTGTTCTGGCTGATTCTGTGACCATTCTTACGATTGAGAACAACAGCAGCCACAATATCACGATCAAACCCGATTCGAAATATATATCTTATTCGGAGATCAACATTCCGAGCGGCGACAAGTATGTAGCAGAAAAATGTAACGAGGTCCCTATGGATCCGCATGATTTTATCGACTACCGCAGCATTGTAATATTCGATAACGATATAGAGATCGTACATAGCAGCAAAATACTTATGGAGCACAGTCTGTATGACAATAATTCGTACATATACAATAAATCGAAACTCAACAAGTATAGCGATAAATTCGAATACACCTACACCTTCACCGACGAGGATTACGACCGCGCGGTGGCGATGAATGCGAATGCCGAATAAACGGCACGGCAGCAAATCGCTGATTTTACGAAAAATATCGGGGCATTTCGCTCCGATATTTTTTGTTTTTAAGAAAATTAGCCATATCTTTACGGTTGCAATAAGGTCTTTAAGGTCGTTAAAGTTCCTAAGGACTTGAAAGTCGTTAAGGTCGCTAAAATCTTCAAAGACAAGTAAACAGACACACATAAAACAACTATTTTCGGATTATGAACTCGATTAAACTTGATGTCGCCAAATGCGGCATCGAAATTCCTCAGGATTTGAAAAAACAGGCCATCGAGGCCAACGAACTGCTCCATGCCGGCAAGGGTGCGGGCAACGATTTCCTCGGCTGGATAACGCTTCCGTCGTCCATCGACGCAGCACAGATTGCGGCGATAGAGGCGCAGGCTGCGAAACTTCGTGCGAAAGCGGAGGTCGTAATCTGCATCGGCATCGGCGGCTCCTACCTCGGAGCGAAGGCGGTTATCGACGCGATGAGCGACTCGTTCGAGATGTTCCACAAGACGCACAAGAATCCGATTGTAATCTTCGCGGGACAGAACATTTCGGAGGATTACCTCGCCGAGATGCTCGACGCGCTGAAAGACTACTCTATAGCGACCATCGTAATCTCCAAGTCGGGAACGACGACCGAACCGGCAATCGCATTCCGCATCGTCAAGGAGGAGATTGAGCGCCGCTACGGCAAGGAGGACGCCAAGGAGCGTATCGTCGCAATCACCGACAAGGCCCGCGGCGCGCTCAAAACGCTTGCGACCGACGAAGGCTACGCGACATTCGTGATTCCGGACAACGTCGGCGGACGATTCTCGGTGCTCACTCCTGTCGGACTGCTCCCGCTGGCAGTCGGCGGCGTGAATATCGCCGAACTCGTCGAAGGAGCGCAGGAGGTCGAGAAGACCACCGCGGCAGGAACGGCATACGAGGATAACATCTCCGCACAGTACGCGGCCGTGCGCAACGCCCTATATCAGGCGGGCAAGAAGATAGAGATTCTCGGCTCCTACGAACTGAAGCTGATGAACATCAACGAATGGTGGAAGCAGCTCTACGGCGAGA
>CAZESW010000162.1:0-4231 GCA_964514795.1 uncultured Alistipes sp. | reverse complement strand
GCCCGTCAGTTCATCTTCCGCATGCGCGAGTTCGAGCAGATGGAGATGCAGTTCTTCGTGCAGCCGGGTACCGAGATGAAGTGGTGGAACGAGTGGCGCAACACCCGTATGGCCTGGCACCGTGCGCTTGGATTCGGCGACGACAACTACCGTTTCCACGACCACGACAAGTTGGCGCACTACGCCAATGCTGCCACCGACATCGAGTTCAACTTCCCGTTCGGTTTCAAGGAGGTCGAGGGTATCCACTCGCGTACCGATTTCGACCTCGGCCGTCATCAGGAATTCTCGGGCAAGAAGATTCAGTACTTCGACCCGGAGTCGGGCAAGAGCTATGTCCCTTACGTCGTCGAGACCTCTATCGGCGTAGACCGCATGTTCCTGCAAGTCATGTCGGCTGCCTACTGCGAGGAGAAACTCGACAACGGCGAGGAGCGCGTCGTGCTTCGCATTCCGGCATGCCTCGCACCGACGAAGGTCGCCGTTATGCCGCTCGTCAAGAAAGACGGACTTCCGGAACTCGCACAGAAGATTGTGGACGACCTGAAATACGATTTCAACGTGGTTTACGACGAGAAGGACTCCATCGGCAAGCGTTACCGCCGTCAGGATGCGGTCGGCACTCCGTTCTGCGTTACCGTAGACCATCAGTCGCTCGAAGACGGTACGGTTACCGTGCGTCATCGCGATTCGATGCAGCAGGAGCGTATCGCAATCGACAAGCTTTACGCCATGGTCGATGCCGAAACGTCGTTCCGTCCGCTTTACAGGAAACTTCATCTTTAACCGATAACGTGCGACGGCATGTCGGGAGTCGTCAGGCTCCGGCGTGCCGTCGCGCATGAACGAACACATGGGACGGATTCTTGCGATAGATTACGGTACGAAGCGGACGGGACTCGCCGTCAGCGACCCTCTGCGCATCATTGCCGGCGCGCTCGAAACGGTCGATACGAAGTCGCTCGAACGCTACGTCGCCGACTATTGCGCCGTGAACGACGTCGATACGATAGTCCTCGGCAAGCCGTCGCAGATGAACGGTGCGCCGTCCGAAACCATGCGTTTCATCGAACCTCTCGCAGCCCGTCTGCGGGCACGGTTTCCCGACAAGGAGGTCGTGCTCTACGACGAACGCTTCACCTCGGTAATCGCCCAGCGCGCTATCCGCGAGAGCGGTATCGGACGTATGGCCCGCCGCGACAAGTCGCTGGTCGATAAGGTCGCCGCGACAGTGATTCTGCAATCCTATATGGACAGCCGCAGGTAAAAGAGTATGAAACGTTTGGCCGCCATATCGCTTTTAGCACTCGTCTGCATCGTCTGCGCATCGGCACAGCCGCCGAAGGACTGGGCGAAGTTCGGCCGCTACGAACGTGCCAACGCCGACGTGATAAACAGCGGCAAACGTCCCGATGCCGTGTTCATGGGCAACTCGATTACCGACAACTGGGCGAAATTCGACCCACTCTTTTTCGTCCGCAACGGTTTCGTCGGACGCGGAATCAGCGGGCAGACCACGTCGGAGATGCTCGTGCGTTTCCGCCGCGATGTACTCGACCTTCGTCCCCGCGCGGTGGTCATTATGGCGGGCACGAACGATATTGCGCAGAACAACGGCGCGATTTCGCACGAAAATATTCTCGGCAATATCGCGTCGATGTGCGAACTCGCCAAGGCACACCGGATACGGGTCGTTTTGTGCTCCGTGCCTCCTGCCGCCGAGTTTCGCTGGCGCAGGGATATGCGTCCGGCAAAGGCGATAGCCGAACTGAATGCGATGCTGCGTGAATATGCCGAGCGCGAAAAGATATACTGGCTCGACTACCACTCGGCACTTGCCGACGAACGCGGCGGAATGCCACGCAAATGGTGCGCCGACGAGGTGCATCCAAATATGCGGTGTTATGCCGAGGTGTTCGAACCGATGGTGCTCGAAGCCGTGAACAGGGTGCTGCGGACGAAGCACGACTATGTTTCGCCGTCGCCCGCGCAATAAGCACCCTCAAACAGCGTTTGAAATGTAATAATATATATAGGTATGATTTATCCGATAGTAATTTACGGTTCGCCCGTACTGCGCAATAAATCGGTGGATATCGACGCTTCGTATCCCGATTTCAAGAAACTTATCGACGATATGTTCCTGACGCTCACCGAAGCGAGCGGAGTAGGTCTTGCCGCTCCGCAGATTGGCAAGAATATCCGTCTGTTCATCGTCGATTGCACTCCGTGGGGCGAGGAGGACCCGTCGCTTGCCGACTACCGCCGCGTGTTCGTCAATGCACATATTTACGAACGCAGCGAGGAGACCGGCCTCTTCGAGGAAGGCTGCCTTTCGCTGCCGGGCATCCACGAGAATGTGCGCCGTCCGGTGAAAATTCGTATGCGCTACTTGGACGAGAATTTCGTGGAGCACGACGAGGAGTTCGACGGTCTGCCGGCGCGCGTAATCCAGCACGAGTACGACCATATCGAGGGCGAGGTCTTCACCGACCATCTGTCGCCTCTGCGCCGCAATCTTCTGCGCGGCAAGATAATGAATCTCGTGAAGGGGAAGTTCCGTTGCGCGTACAAAACCAAGTAAATCGGCGAAATTATAAGGTGGTTTAAGGTAATTAAGGTAGATAAAGTGTTTAATGTCGCCGCGGCAGAAATCATTAGACACTTTATTTACTTTATGGCGACAGTCTAAAAGCCTGTCGCCGACTTTAAAGACCTTAACGACCTTAAAGTCCTTTCCTCCCCGACACAACAAAATCGCCCGCACCTTCGAAGTGCGGGCGATTGTTTGTTCTACCGGTTCTGTTGATTAGAAGTGGTAGGTGCAGGTGATGCCGAAGTTCAAAAGTCCGTACTTGTAGAACTGGGACGTACTGCCGCCATTGATTTTCACCGTGGTTCCGGTAAACGGCTCCTCATATGTCTGGCTGCCCCAGTATGCGATTTCCGCGCCGAATACCGGAGTCCAGTCTGCCGACAGCGAAACCGGTGCGCCCGAGAACTTGAAGCCTATGCGTGCCAGACCGGCAGGACCGACGTAGCAATAATTCTCACGGCCACCGACATTGATACCGCAGCCGAAGTCGGAGAAGAAGTTACCTGCATCGTAGTTGCCGAACTCGAAGCAGCGCCATGCTGCGAGTGCGGTGAAGTCTGCCATTACGGTTGCGCCGGCATTGCACCACGACATACCGAAGCGTCCTTCGAGATAGAACGGATTGCCGGCAACGTCGCCGAGTCCGTGGTACGAAGCGACAGCCTGAAATCCCGAACCTATGCGTCCGCCCACAGCCCAGTTCTCGGCCGTAGTAACGCTTTCCTTCTAGTTCTGTGCCGAAACGCTGAATGCACAGAACAAAACCGTCAAAGTAAGAATAAGTTTTTTCATAATCTTTGAAATTTTTAGTGGATTAACTGATTTCAAATATTTCGCAAAAATAATAATTCCGCATCGGATTATCAAAACGCAAAAGTGTTTTTCAACAAAACTTCCGGATTTTAAAACAAAAACAGAGCCTTTCTGCAACTTTTAGGACTGTTTTTTTCGTTGTTCCAGCCTTCGGTCGTCGTCCGTTCACGTTAGGGAACCCCTAAAAACGGTATCCTATACCGATTTGCGGAACTATCGGATTTCGCAGGAAAGAGTGGTTGGCGGTCTGCACCGTGTATTTCACGCTCGCCGACAGAATCCAGTTGTGAGTGATGCCCCAGTCATAGCCTGCGCCGAAGTTGAAACCCGCCGACCAACGGTTGATTTCGTTCACGCCGACACCGACGATAGGGTAGAGCCACATGTTCTTTTTGATGTCGAACACGTAATGGACATTCGCCGATATGTCTATCGAGCACTTTTTGCCGCATACGTACATTACCGACGGTTCGATGCGGAGTCCGTCGAAGATGTTGTAGCGGAGATAGATTCCGACACCGTATTTCGCTCCGGTTCCCGTGTGGGTGTAGAGCGAATTGCGCAAACCTATTGCGAAATCGCCCTTCTCCTGTGCGGCCGCCGTGAAGACGGTCGCACAAAGAAGGACGATTGTCGAAACGGTTATCGACGCGAGTTTTTTCATACGTCGAGTCCCCCGTGATTATTTCTCGTTCAGAGCCGCGTGAGCCGCTGCAAGACGTGCGATAGGCACACGGTATGGCGAGCAGCTTACATAGTTCAGACCTGCATAGTGGCAGAACTCCACCGACGAAGGTTCGCCGCCGTGCTCGCCGCAGATAC
>CAZESW010000161.1:0-4349 GCA_964514795.1 uncultured Alistipes sp. | reverse complement strand
TGCAATTATCGGAAAAGAAAACGATAGAAAATCGAAAAAATAGTTGTCGGCTGCAAAATTTTGGTTATTTTTGTGAAATGAATCGTTTCGCTTCGCGATTCGATGCCGAAAAGAAACAAACGGATATTCAAACAAAATAAAAGGAAATATGGCTACTGATTCAAAATTGGCAAAAGCGGCTGACAACATTCGTGTTCTCGCCGCATCTATGGTCGAAAAGGCAAAGTCGGGACACCCCGGCGGAGCGATGGGCGGAGCGGATTTCGTGAACGTGCTGTTCGCTGAGTTCCTGCGTTACGACCCTGACAACATGCTCTATCCTTATCGCGACCGTTTCTTCCTCGACCCGGGACACATGTCGCCGATGCTCTATTCGGTGCTCGCTCTGGCGGGACACTACTCGATGGAGGATCTCGCGCAGTTCCGTCAGTGGGGCAGCATCACTCCGGGTCATCCCGAGGTCGATGTAATGCGCGGTGTCGAGAATACCTCCGGCCCGCTCGGACAGGGCCATGCGATGGGTCTGGGTGCAGCTATCGCAGAGCGCTTCATGGTTGCCCGATTCGGCGAGTGGATGGCTCACAAGACCTATATCTATATCTCCGACGGTGCCGTTCAGGAGGAGGTTTCGCAGGGTGTCGGACGTATCGCCGGCAATCTCGGTCTGCACAACCTCATCATGTATTATGACTCCAACAATATCCAGCTTTCGACCAAAGTTGAGGAGGTCGATACCGAGGATGTGGCTATGAAATATCGCGCGTGGGGCTGGAACGTAATCGAAATCGACGGCAGCAGCATCCCGCAGATTCGCGAGGCTCTTGTTAAGGCAGGTGCGGCTACCGACGCTCCGACGCTCATCATCGGCAAGACCACGATGGGCAAGGGTGCGGTTGCAGCCGACGGTTGCAGTTTCGAGAACAAGGTATGCACCCACGGTCAGCCTCTTTCGGCTGCCGGTGCCGACTATGCGGCTACGGTTCGCAATCTCGGCGGCAACCCCGAGAACCCGTTCGTGATTTTCGGCGAAAGCAAGGAGGTTTACGCCGACCGTGCTGCCGAACTGCGCAAGGAGATGGAGTCGCGCAAGGCTGTCGAGGCGGAGTGGCGTGCAGCAAATCCTGCACTTGCCCGCAAACTCGACATGTTCCTTTCGGGCGAACTCCCTGAAATCAACTATCGCGCGATAGATATGAAGGCCGATTCTGCAACCCGTGCCGCTTCGGCTACCGTGTTGGGCGTTTACGGCGAGCAGGTGGAAAATATGGTGGTCGCTTCCGCCGATTTGAGCAACTCCGACAAGACCGACGGATTCCTGAAAAAGACCAAGGCTTTCACCAAGGGCGATTTCACGGGCAAGTTCTTCCAGGCGGGAGTTTCGGAGTTTACGATGGCCTGCATCATGAACGGTATGGCTCTGCACGGCGGTATCATTCCGGCTTGCGGAACGTTCTTCGTATTCTCCGACTACATGAAGCCGGTGGTTCGTTTGTCGGCGCTCATGCGTCTGCACGTGATATTCATCTGGACTCACGACTCGTTCCGTGTCGGCGAGGACGGCCCTACGCACCAGCCAATCGAGCAGGAGGCCCAGATTCGCCTTATGGAGCATCTGCGCAACCACAGCGGTGAGCGTTCGATGGTCGTTCTGCGTCCGGCTGACGGCGAGGATACTATCGCGGCCTGGAAAATCGCTCTCGAAGAGAAGCGTCCTGTCGCTCTCATCCTTTCGCGTCAGAATATCAAGAATCTGCCGACGCTCAAAGCATCGCGCCGTGAGGAGGCTATGCAGTCGCAGAAGGGTGCATATATCGTTGTCGATTCCGCAAAACCGAAGGTGGTGATGGTCGCTACCGGTTCGGAGGTCGCAACTCTCGTCGAGGGTGCCGAACTGCTCGCCAAAGAGGGTATCGGCGTTCGCGTGGTGAATGTACCGAGCGAGGGTCTGTTCCGTGACCAGCCTAAATCGTATCAGGAGTCGGTTCTCCCTGCCGGCGTGGTTCGCTATGGTATGACCTCCGGTCTGCCGGTGAACCTGCTCGGACTTGTAGGCAATATGGACAACATTCACGGTCTCGACCATTTCGGCTACTCCGCACCTTACAAGGTTCTCGACAAGGCGTTCGGCTATAACGGCGAGACGGTTTACAACGAGGTTAAGGAACTGCTCGGCAAATAGCGGCGCGTCATAGCAGGCAATCTGCGGCGTTGCATTCGGGTCTCGAACTTCGGTCATTTACGTCAAGTAAACTCCCTTGTTCTCGCCCTCTGCGCCTTGCATCTTACCCGCTCTGGCGCACCGCGGGCAACTATCGGGATTTCCTTAACGACCTTAATGACTTTAAAGACCTTAAAAACCTTAAAGAAAACGGGCTGCCGAAACTCGGCAGCCCGTTTTTCTTACTATCGCCACGATTATATGATGTCGAATGCGATTTCCATCATGTCGGTGAACGAGCGTTCGCGCTGCTCCGCCGTCGTATCCTCGTGCGTTACGAGTGAGTCGGAAATAGTGCAGATGCACAACGCCTTGTTGCCGCTGCGGGCTGCGTTCATGTAGAGTGCCGACGCCTCCATCTCGACTGCCAGCACGCCCATCTTCTGCCATTTGAGCCAGGCCTCCTTGTCGTCGCTGTAAAAAGTCTCGCTCGCCAGAATGTTGCCGACGCGGAAGTTGATACCCATGCTCTCCGCCTTCTCGACAGCCTTGCGCACCAATTCGAAATCGGCGATAGGGGCGAATGTTCCAGGCAGGCAGTACTGCGCGCCGTAGTTGGAACTGTCGCACGCACCCATGCCTATAACGACGTCGCCGCAGTGGAGGTCGGCCTGATATGCACCTGCCGAGCCGGTGCGGATGATGCTCTTCACGCCGTAGAAATTGAAAAGTTCGTAGGTGTAAATGCCTATCGACGAAACACCCATGCCGTGTCCCATCACCGATACGCGCTTGCCCTTGTAAGTGCCCGTGAAACACCACATTCCGCGCACTTCATTGACGAGTACGGGGTTTTCGAGATAGCGTTCCGCCATGAATTTCGCACGACGGGGGTCGCCCGCCATTATAACTTTGTCGGCAATCTCGCCGAATTTCGCTCCGATATGCGGAGTCGGTGTCATGTCTGCCATAATCTTTTTCGTTTGGTTCTGCCAAAGCAGTTGTTTCACACTTTATACAAAACTAACAAAAAATCGGCAGAAAAAACATGTTGTCGCCAAATTTTCGTACCTTTAACTTTGTTTTAGATACTCTCGCTCGGGAATGCTCAAATAAATTTGGCATTCCACTCGCTTATTCGTATCTTTATAACCTAAAACCGATATAATTATGGATGTAAAGATAGCCGAGGACTGGAAACGGATACTGCAACCCGAATTCGACAAACCGTATTTCGAGGAACTGACGGGGTTCGTGCGCTCCGAGTATGCGTCGCGACGGATTTTCCCGCAGGGACGCAATATTTTCCGCGCTTTCGATAAATGCCCGTTCGAGCAGTTGAAGGTCGTGATTATCGGGCAGGACCCATATCACGGCGACGGTCAGGCAAACGGATTGTGTTTTTCGGTGAATGACGGTGTGGCGTTTCCGCCGTCGTTGCAGAATATTTTCCAGGAGGTGCGCGACGATGTGGGTACTCCGATACCGGTTAGCGGGAATCTCGACCGTTGGGCGGAGCAGGGCGTGTTGTTGCTCAACTCGGTGCTGACGGTTCGCGCTCATGAGGCGGCATCGCACGGAGGCCGCGGCTGGGAGCAGTTCACCGATGCTGTCGTAAGGGCTATCGCCGAACGTAAAGAGGATGTGGTATATATGCTGTGGGGCAGTTATGCCCAGCGCAAGGGCGCGATTGCCGATCCGTCGCGCAATCTGGTGCTGAAATCTGTTCATCCGTCGCCGCTGTCGGCATACCGCGGCTTCTTCGGCTCGAAACACTTCTCGCAGGCAAACGCCTATCTCGAAGCTCACGGCAAGTCGCCGATAGTGTGGTAGGGGAGGCTCTGACAGCTGTGAGATAGGTTGATTAAAGTCGCACTATGGCATTTGCCATAGTGCCTAAGGTTGCGCGACGTATGCTCCGCCGCTTTAAGGTCAGCCGAGGACAAAATGTTCCTCGGCTTTTTACGGCTTCTGCCGAGCGTAATTTAAAGTCTCTAAGGACCCTAAAGTCATTAAAGACCCTAAGGTCCCTAAAACTCTATACGAAAAAAATAAAAAGTCCCCCGCCCAGGCGGGGGATTTAGGGGGTGGGTAGGACACTTTCACAAGTAATCCTCCACAGGAGTTTCCAAAAAGGGTAATGATGCCCAAAATGGTTGGTTGTATTAAAACTAAATATTTCATATAATTG
>CAZESW010000160.1:0-4356 GCA_964514795.1 uncultured Alistipes sp. | reverse complement strand
GATAGCCGACCTCGTAACCGCTCCGTGCCGAATCGTGGAGCGCGAACGGCTCGCCTCGGAGGTCGGAGCGATGGATACCGACGTGGTGGTTTCGTTCGGCGCAGGAAACATAGATGCCTGCTGCGAAGCCGTGGCAGAAGAGTTGAATAAGAAGGCTTAACAACCGCGCGATTATGCTCAAACGTACAGGCGAAATAGCCCTTGTGGTCGCAGTCTGGTCGATTGCCGTCGGCTACATCGTCTATGCGTCGGTCGTAACCTCGCGCCACCGTTCGGCACAGACGGTCGAGCGGGTGGACATAAGCATCCTCGACAGCACCGCCAACGGACAACTCGTTACGAGCCGCAAGGTCCGCGAATGGATTCTGCGAAGCGGCATAGCGACGATAGGCTCGCCGATAGACGAGGTGGATGCCGCAGGCATACGGCAGACCATCTCCCGCAACGGATTCGTCGATGATGTCGATGTCTACGTAACCTACTCGGGCATCATGCACGTCGATATAAGCCAGCGGCGGCCGATGATGCGTCTGATGACCGACGGCTACAACGCCTACGTCACCGAGGACGGTTTCATTTTTGCCGCACCCGAAGCGTCGGCACTCTACGTACCGGTCGTTACGGGCAGTTACCGTCCGATAGTTCCGCCCGCCTACGAAGGGTACATGGCCGACTATCTGGCAGAGCTTACAGAGAAGAGCGAGCAGCGCATAAAGCAGATAGACAAGGATAAGAATCCGCTTTATGTCAAGGAGGACATCATCCGGGATTCGCTGCGCAGCATCCGCAAGGACAGGGTGAAGAAAAGCCTGTTCGAGTCGAAGGAGCACTTCGAGGAGAAAGTCGAAGCGAAGCGCAAGAGCAAGCATCTGCGCCGACGTTATCAGAACGGACTGCTGCGCGACGTACACCGCAAGCTCGACGCCGTGACGGCACGGCAGGATGCAGTGAGGGCGGAGCAGAAAAAAACGGAGGAAAAGTATGCCGATTTCCTTAAACTGATTAACTTTGTCCGCACGGTGGAGTCCGACAGTTTCTGGTCGGCGGAGATAGTGCAGATTGTCGCTTCGTCCGCATCGTCGGGAGCGATAGAGCTGGTGCTCATTCCGCGCAGCGGCGATTTCCGAATCGTATTCGGCGAAATCGACGACACGGAGCGCAAGTTCGACAAACTGATGAAATTCTACCGCGACGGACTCGGCAATATCGGGTGGGACAGATACAAAACCATAAATTTGAAATATAAAAACCAGGTGGTTTGCACCGAATAGGGATATGGAGAAAAAGAATTACATCGTAGGCGTCGATATAGGTTCGTCGAACGTCGTTATGATTGTCGGCTCCCGCAACGCCGACGGCATTTTGAGTATCGACGGCATCTCGTCGCAGCGTGTCGCCGGCGGAGTCAAGGCGGGACGCATAGACAACGTGCAGTCTGTCGGAAAGGCTATCCGTGCAGCGAAAGATGAACTGGAAAAGGATTTGGGCATCCGCATCAACGGAGCGTATGCCGGCATCTCGGGCAACCTCATCCGTTGCGCGAGCTACACCGACCATGTGTTCATACAGGATTCGTCGCGCTGCATCACCAAGGATGATGTCGCGGCACTGCACCAGCGTATGCAGAATGTGCTCGCCGACGAGAACGAGCAGATTATCGGCCGCATACCGCAGAACTACATAGTGGACGACCGCAATCAGACCGACAATCCCGTCGGTGCGTTCGGCCGCAAGCTCTCCTCGACATTCCTTTTCATCCTGTGCGACAAGAAACAAATCGACCGCGTGAACATGTCGTTCTACAACGCCGGATTGCAGCCGCCGCTCGACATTTGCGCCAATCCTGCCGTACTGCCCAACGTGCTGCTCTCCGAGGTCGAGCGCGACGAGGGTACGGCGGTCATCGACATCGGCGGCGGAGCCACCGACGTATCGATTGTCCGCGGAGGCAAGCTGCGCTACGTGGCATCCATTCCTATCGGCGCATCGTCCATAGATGCCGACCTGCATGCGTTCGGAATCGCCAAAATCCATGCCGAGACGATGAAGAAGAAGTTCGGTTCGGCAATCGCCGACATGGTTTCGCCCGACGCCACCGTATCCGTTCCGACAATGCCGGGACTGATGAAGAAGAATTTCCTGCAATACAATCTGGTCGCAGTCATCGAAGCCCGGCTGAAAGACATCATCGAGTTTGCGTGGGACGAAATCCGCAGCGCCAAATTCTCGACCAAGATTCCGTGCGGCATCGTGCTCACCGGCGGTTCCGCCCTGCTCGAAAACATCGACGAGCTTTTCCGCCGCGAGACCGGAGTGAACGTCCGCATCGTCGCGGCCCGCTACGGCATCGACGAGGAGTCGCAACAGAAGATAGGCACGTGCGCCCACTCGACGGCAGTGGCCATTCTGCAATTCGGTTCGGAACGCGGATTCTGCGACGTTACGGAACGCGTGAAGCCGGCCGAACCGGCGAAGAAACCGATAACGGCGGTGCCGCCCGTTCAGAAAGAGCCGGAGATTGCGGCAGCACCCAAACCGGACGACAGACCGCAGGAGCCGGAAAGACCGACGCCGACTCCGGCACCGGCACCGGCGCCTGAACAGCCGATTGCACCGGAGCCGGAAGAACAGAAAGAGCCTGAAAGATATTCGCCGCCGAGCAATCCTTACGAAGACGAGGATGACTACGAAGACGACAAGCCGGGCATAGTTGGCAGGGCTGCCCGATGGTTCAACAATCTTATTGGCGACAAGGATAACGAGTATTTATAGAGATGATGACAGATAACGAAAACATATTGGACGAAATTCCGGAACTTCGCGGCATTCCGTCACTGATAATGGTTCTCGGTGTCGGCGGAGCCGGCGGCAATGCGGTGAACCACATGTGGGACATGGGCATCGACGGAGTCAATCTGGTTGTCTGCAACACCGACAGTCAGGATTTGGCCAAAAGCCCCGTAAGCCGCAAAATATGTCTGGGCGACGGTCTGGGAGCCGGAAACGACGCGCGGGTCGGCGAACAGAAGGCGAAAATCTCCATCGACGAGGTGCGCCGCTGCTTCGAGTCGTGCGGAACGCGCATGCTCTTCCTCACCGCCGGCATGGGTGCCGGTACGGGTACGGGAGCTTCGCCGGTAATCGCACAACTCGCAGCCGAGATGGGCATACTCACCGTGGCTATCGTAACCATGCCGCCGCACAATGACGGTCCGGAACGAACGAATCAGGCCCGTGAAGGTGTCGAGAATCTGCGACAGCATGTCGATTCGCTCATCGTATTGAGCAACGATGCGATAAGCGGTCTGTACGGAGACATGCCGCTCAGCAGGGCTTTCGACAAGGCGAACGACGTGGTTGCCTTCGCGGCAAAGGGCATCGCCGAAATCATAACCCGCAAATACAATATCGTGAACAACGACTTCTCGGATGTCTGCAAGGTCATGCGCAACGGAGGATGCGCCGTGATGGGTATGGCGACCGCTTCGGGCGACGACCGTGCGGAAGCGGCCGTGGATGCCGTATTCACGTCGGCCCTGTTCGGCAACACCAGCATCAGGGGCGCCAAGCGCGTGCTGCTCAACATCGCCGTGTCGGACGAGGAGAAGCTGACCACGAGCGAAGCCGACCGAGTGAAGAACCGCATCCAGTCGTACGCGGCAATGGTGGACGACAACGGCGTGCAGCATCTGGCGAACATAATCTGGGGTGCGAGCATCAAGCCCGAACTCGGCGACAGCATCGAGACGATAATCGTCGCCACGGGATTCCCCGCATCGGAGGACTATTACAATAAGGTGCTCGACAAACAGGAGGTGCCGATTCCGACCCAGGCCATCGAACAGCCGAGCGGCAGCCTCACCGACTTCAAGACGGGCATCGAACCGCCGCAGTCGGGTATTCCGCCGAAGCCGGCCGTTCCGAACGTGATTGGCAAGCCGACCCGCAACTATACGGAGGTCGAGCGGCGCAAGCAGACTCCGGCATTCATCGCGCGCAAGATAAATCTTGTAACGAAGACGTCGGGTGCCGTCAAAAAGGCCGTCGGCAAAGACGAGGAGACGAAGAATACCGCCGGAACCGCGATTGAGGCAAACGACAACAAACTGTTTTAGACGCTGATGTCCGATTTCGTAACATATCTCGGATGTGAGCCAGCCGTCATAGGACTGATACTGATTACCGTCGTGCTCCTGATGATGTCGGCAGCCGTTTCGGCGTCGGAGGTAGCCTTCTTCTCGCTCACACCAGCCGACCTGCGCGACCTGAAACAGCGCGGGACGGTAGCGTCCGACACCATACTGAAACTGCTGGCGAACTCCGATTCGCTGCTGGCGACGATACTCGTCGTGAACA
>CAZESW010000159.1:0-4382 GCA_964514795.1 uncultured Alistipes sp. | reverse complement strand
TAATACTCAAATAAATTTGGTATTACGCTCTCTTATTCGTATATTTGCGCCGCGTTAACCATTATATACTTTTTATGGAAAATGAGAAAAATATTCGTTTTGTTGGCAGCCACGCTATGCTGCTTCTCTACCTACTCACAAGAGGCTGAGTCTCTGGGCAATACACCAGAATTTACAATCATTCCTCGTTTCGACGTCAATCCTTATATTCCGGTCGGGCATAAGGACAAAGGCGGTGTCGATTTCAGCAACTCTTCTCTTTACACGATATTCGAAGGGAATATCGGCGAGCACTTCTCCTATTCGATGTGCAATCATTGGCTTTCGACCGATCCGAAATCACTTTACCAGAATTCATTCCGTTCCGACGACAACAACTGGGTCGATTGGCTGACGCTGTCAAACTCGGCTGGCGACTTCACGTTCACGCTCGGAAAGGACATGATAGCAATCGGCGGTTACGAACTCGATGCAATGGATGTCGATTCGCACATCAATCTGAGTTCCGGTTTCTGGAACAACATCGCGATATATCAGTGGGGCGGTAAAATCGAATACTCCCCTACCGAATCGTCCACGCTGGCATTCCATTTCACGACCTCACCTTTCGCGGAGCGTCCGTTTGCGGGCAAACTGTTCACATACTCGCTCTATTGGACAGGTGAATACGGCTGTTACTCGCCGATATGGTCGGCTAATTTCATGGAACACGAACGGGGACGTTTCATATCCATAATATCGCTCGGCAACAGGTTCGACATAGGCGATTTCGCGATAGAACTCGACTATATGAACAGAGCGTCGTCCGCAAAACGGTTTTTCGACCAGGAGATGTCGCTCATAGGCAAATTGTCGTACAACCTGAAAGACAAAGCCGAATTTTTCATAAAGGGCGGATACGAATTCCGTCACGGCGAAGAAGACATGTTCGGCTACGGCGACGAGTGGGAATTCGACGGCAGCATAGTTCCGACAGGTATCATGAGCCGCAAGGACTACGCATTCTACGGAGCAGGAATACATTATTATCCGCTCCGCGACAGCAAAGACCTGCGCATACATGCCGTTGTCGCTGCGAACAACTATTCGAACAGGGTTTCGCTGACACTCGGCGCGACCTACTATTTCAATCTGACGCGGACCGTATTGAGTCACCGCAGAAAATAGGCTAAACGGATTGTCAATCAATAATCTTCGACGATAATGGATAACAACGAATCAATCATCAAAATCGAGCATATTTCGAAGTCGTTCGGCGACAAGAAGGTGCTCAACGACATAAATCTCGAAATCAAACGCGGTGAGTTCATCACCTTCCTCGGTCCATCAGGCTGCGGCAAGACGACACTGCTGCGTCTGCTGGCGGGATTCAACCGCGCCGACGAGGGCAAGATAACGATGGAGGGCAACGATATTTCGGATATTCCGCCGCACCTCCGACCGCTCAATACGGTATTTCAGCGTTACGCGCTGTTTCCGCATCTGGATGTGTACGACAATATCGCGTTCGGTCTGAAACTGAAAAAAGTTCCGTCGGACGAAATCGAGAAGCGCGTCCGCAAGGCTCTGAAAATGGTGAGCATGACCGACTATGAAGACCGCGACGTAAATTCGCTGTCGGGCGGACAGCAGCAGCGAGTCGCAATCGCACGGGCAATCGTCAATCAGCCGAAGGTGCTGTTGCTCGACGAACCGCTGGCTGCACTCGACCTGAAAATGCGCAAGGACATGCAGATGGAGTTGAAGGAGATGCACAAGACGCTGGGTATCACCTTTATCTACGTTACGCACGACCAGGAGGAGGCCTTGACGCTCAGCGACACGATAGTAGTCATGAGCGAGGGCAAGATACAGCAAATCGGCTCGCCGACGGACATATACAACGAACCGACGAACTCGTTCGTAGCCGACTTTATCGGCGAGAGCAACATTCTGAACGGCACGATGATAAAAGACCGCGAGGTTTCGTTCATCGGACACACGTTCGAGTGCGTGGACGAGGGATTCGGCGAACACGCCGCAGTGGATGTCGTAATCCGTCCGGAGGATATCTATATCATAGCCAACGCCGAGAACGCCAAATTCACGGGCGTAGTCAAGTCGTGCACGTTCAAGGGCGTACACTATGAAATGTTCGTCGATACCGACAACGGATACGAACTGATGATTCAGGACTACAATCCGTTCGAGGTCGGCGCGACGGTCGGAATGTTCATCAAGCCGTCGGACATTCACGTCATGAAGAAGGAACGCACATGCAACACGTTCGAGGGAGTCATGGTATCTCCTACGCGCGTGGAGATGCTCGGTGCCGAGTTCGACTGTCAGGAGTGCGGAATGCAGGCGGGAGACGAAGTGCGTGTCCGCGTCGATTTCGACAAAATCGAGTTGCTCGACAACAAGGAGGACGGCACGCTTATGGGCGAAGTGCACTTCATTCTCTACAAGGGCAACCGCTATCATCTGACGGTCGTAACCGACGACGGTGACAATATCTACGTCGATACCAACGACATCTGGGACAAATCCGACCTCGTCGGAATCTCGATAGCACCTGAGAACATGCGTATCACCAAACGGGTTTAATTGCGGCGGGAATGAACAAACTGTTGAAACTTTCGACCCGAAGGTCGAATTGGGCGATACCCTATTTCATCTTTCTGATGATATTCGTGGTACTGCCGCTCGTACTGATATTGATATATGCGTTCAAGGACAATGCGGGCAATTTCACGCTCCAAAACTTCGTGAAGTTCGCCACACAGCCCGAAGCGGTCAATACGTTCATCTACTCGATAGGTATCGCGCTGATAACTACGGTGTTGTGCATACTGCTGGGCTACCCTGCCGCATATATTCTGAGCAACAAGAGCCTGAACAGGTCGCAGATAACCGTCGTGCTGTTTATTCTGCCGATGTGGATAAACATTCTCGTGCGTACACTCGCGACGGTCGCGCTGTTCGACTTCATGCATATTCCGCTCGGAGAGGGCGCGCTGATATTCGGTATGGTCTACAACTTCCTGCCGTTCATGATTTACCCAATCTACAACACGATGCAGAAGATGGACCACTCGCTGATTGAGGCAGCCGAAGACCTCGGAGCAACACCTGGCAAAGTATTCTGGAAAGTGATGATGCCGCTGTCGATGCCGGGTGTAATGAGCGGAATCATGATGGTTTTCATGCCGACGATTTCGACGTTCGCAATTGCCGAACTTCTGACAATGAACAACGTGAAACTCTTCGGTACGACAATTCAGGAGAACATAAACAACGGAATGTGGAACTACGGTGCGGCACTGTCGCTCATCATGCTGGTCATTATCGGCGTAACGAGCCTGTTCTCGGACGGCAGCGATACCGAATCGGATAACGAGGGAGGACTTATATGATGAAAAAGTTTTTCGCACAATTGTATCTGTGGCTGCTGCTGGCAATGCTCTATGCGCCGATACTCATCATAGCCATATTCTCGTTCACCGAAGCAAAGGTATTGGGCAACTGGACCGGATTTTCGACTAATCTCTACACGTCGCTGTTTTCGGGCGGAGTGCGACACTCGCTTATCGATGCCATAGAGAATACGTTCACGATTGCACTGATTGCCGCAGCGGTTTCGACGCTGCTCGGCAGTATAGCGGCAATCGGAATATTCAACATGCACGGTCGCAAACGGCAGGCAATCACATTCCTGAACAATATCCCGATGCTCAATCCCGACATCATAACCGGTATATCGCTGTTCCTGCTCTTCGTGAGCCTCGGCATTACGCAGGGTTATCTGACGGTCGTACTCGCGCATATCGCATTCTGTACGCCTTACGTCGTACTGAGCGTCATGCCGCGACTGCGACAGATGAATCCGAACATTTACGAGGCGGCTCTCGATTTGGGCGCTACGCCTTTTCAGGCGCTTCGCAAGGTTATCATTCCGGAAATTCGTTCGGGAATGATTTCGGGATTCATACTCTCGTTCACCCTTTCGATAGACGATTTCGCGGTTACGATATTCACTATCGGAAATCAGGGACTCGAAACGCTCTCGACGTTCATATATGCCGATGCCCGCAAAGGCGGACTGACGCCCGAACTGCGACCGCTTTCGACAATCATTTTCGCCACGGTACTGTTATTGCTCGTGATAATAAACGTCCGTGCGCACCGTAACGCCAAGAAACAACAAACGACAAATTAAAACCGAAAAATGAGGAAATTCATCAACTTCGTATTCGCATCGGCAATCGCGCTGATGGCATTCGCAGGCTGCGCCAAGGAGGACAACCGCGAAAACATTCTGAAAATATACAACTGGGCGGACTACATCGACGAGGATGTGCTGACCGAATTCAAGGACTGGTACAAGGAGCAGACAGGCGAGG
>CAZESW010000158.1:0-4420 GCA_964514795.1 uncultured Alistipes sp. | reverse complement strand
CGACCTTACCTCTTTCCCGTGGAGCTGTCGTACTCGCTTTTGAGCTGTGCAATCAACTCCTTGACCGTCTGTATCTTCTCGGCGCGCCATGCGTTCGCACCGCAGAATGCGTAGCCGTTCTCCAACTTGCCGCGGAAGGCGTTGTAGAGCGCCAGCATGATGCAGTACGGCGAGTGGGTTACATCGCAGGTCTTGATGCAGTTGAACGGACACGTCTTTGGATGTTTCAAACCCTCTTTTACCTTGTCGAGGAACGAGTTGCGGATTGCGCGACCTGGCATTCCGACCGGCGACTGGATAATCTCGATATCCTCTTTCGTCGCGTCGATGTAGCTCTGCTTGAATGCCTGCGAGGCGTCGCACTCCTCGGTCGTTACGAACCGCGTGCCCATCTGTACTCCCGCTACTCCGAGTTCCATCATGCGGCTGATGTCCTCGCCCGTGTAGATGCCGCCACCCGCGATAACCGGTATTTGGCAGTCGTGCTCCGCTGCGAATCCGTCCACCTCGGCGATAACCTCCTTGACGACGTTTTCGAGCGCGTATGCAGGGTCATTTATCTGGTCGTTGCGGTAGCCGAGATGTCCGCCAGCCTTCGGGCCTTCGACGACTATCGCGTCGGGAATGTAGTGATAGTTCGCCCACCACTTGTCGCAGAGCAGTTTGGCGGCGCGCGCCGACGATACGATAGGGGCGAGTTTGGTCTTGGCACCTTCGGTCAGGAACGACGGCAGGTTGAGCGGCAGTCCCGCGCCGGAGAATATAATGTCCGCCTTCTCGGCGATGGCGGTGCGCACCATGTCGGCGAAATTCGACATGGCGACCATAACGTTCACGCCGATAATGCCTTTCGTGGCCTGGCGGGCCTTGCGCAACTCCTCGCGCAGACCGATTATGCTCGCCGTGTTGTAATCCTTCGAGCGGTCGTTGTAGATTACGCCCAGACCCGCCGACGAAATTACGCCTACGCCGCCTTCGTTCGCTACCGCCGATGCGAGTCCCGACAGAGATATGCCGACTCCCATGCCGCCCTGTACTATCGGCAGATTTGCAAGCAGATTGCCGATTTTCAATGATTTCATCATAATCTTTCTATGTTTCGTTATTAAACACAAAAGCGCACTTTATGCCGCTTTCGCGACATAAGCACGCTTTTCTCGACCGCAAAGATAGGGATAAAATCGTAATGTTGTTCGGCTCTCCGCAAATTTTGGCGGAATAAGAAAAAGTCCTTAAAGTCTTTAAAGACCCTAAGGACTTTAGTCTCCCTATTCTCGTCCTACCACTTTACCGGTTCGGCGACAATATCGCCGTCGAGGGCATCCTTCTCGGTGAACGTTGCGGCGGTGTACTGGATGCAGAGCATCGTCAGAGGCTCGTCGCTGTTGTTGCGCACCGAGCGGCGACCCGCAGGAGCGACTCTTACGATGCTGCCCTCGCCGACTGCGAAGACCTCGCCGTCCACCTGAAATTCGCCATTGCCGCCGAGGAAGAAGTAGAGCTCCTCGTGGTTCTTGTGAGTGTGGAGGAATCCCGTTTCGGTGTGCGGTGCGAACTGCTGGAACGAGAATTCCGCTCCCGTCGCTCCGACTGCCGCTCCGCCGAATACCTTGCCCGGGATTTTGATTTCCGGTCCGAGTTCCAGCAGATATTCGCCGAGTTCGTTAAGTTTGCCTGTGTTCACTGCGGTGAAATTCGTTCCCGCAGCCGTTTTCTCAATCTGTTTCATGGTATAGTTTCTTAAAGTTAGTTTAGCTCTTTTCGAGTGCAAATATAGCGCACCGAAACCGCTCTGTCAAGTAGGTTCGCGGCGGTCAGATACTTACTTTCGGGTAACGATTTCTGGGAATCAGGGGCTTGGAGAATGAAATTTTTTTGAAATTTTTTCAGTTGCGGCGTAACGGATATTTACTTACCTTTGTATACTTAAAAGGTATTGTTTATGGACAGAACGACGGTTGAAAACACACTCTATCCGACATGCCCGATTCGCAACGTCTTGTCGCGAATCGGCGACAAATGGTCGCTGCTCGTGATTTATACTCTGACATCCGGCGAGCGCGTACGCTTCGGCGAACTGCATAGGGCGATTCCCGACATTTCGCAGAAGATGCTTACGGTTACGCTGCGGACGTTGGAGCAGGACGGACTGGTCGCGCGTGAGATATTTCCCGAAATTCCGCCGCGCGTCGAATATTCGCTCACTCCGCGCGCACAGTCGCTGCTGCCTCATATCGAGGGGCTGATAGGCTGGGCGTTGGAGAATATGGACGGCATCCTCCGCGACAGAAAAAGCACGGGGGATAATTAAAGTCCCTAACGACCCTAAGGTCTTTAAGTCCCTAAGGACTTTTTACAAAATCCTTACCGCTTTCGCATTGTCGGTGAGGGCCATTGCGGCGAGGTCCGCGCCCGAAATCAGCGTCAGACCGCACCTTTTGCCGACCTCGGCGCGACCGAGCGTGTCGCCGAATCCGAGTGCTGCCGCTCCGTTGGCTGTCGCCCATGTCAGCAACTCTTCGAGCGGTATTCCCGCGAAACATTTCAACTCTTCGATTACGGACAGCGAACGGTTCGAGGCGAGAGAATCCGTTCCTATGCAGATATTCAGACGGTTCGACCGCAGCAGTTCGACCGTGCGCGGTTCGATGCCCGATATGTAGCGGTTCGACCGCGGACACAGCACCCAGTGGACGGGCGCGGTGAAATGATTCATTATTATATCTATGTCGGTCTGCGTTATGTGGCAGTTGTGGACGAGCATCACGCTGCGCTCTTTCGGTATGCACTCGACGATGCGTTCGGCGGGCAGTCCGTAGTGGAGGAAATCGCAGCTGAAACCGACTTTCGCATACCAGTCGTGGAGCGCTCCGCTGCCGAAAAACAGCGACAGTTCGTCGGGCGACTCCATGAAGTGTATCGACAGCGGAGCGTCGCCCTCGGAGCAGACCTCGCGGAACGGCGCATCCTGCACCGAATATATCGAATGCGGCGTGAGCGACGTCAGCGGATTGCGCAGCAGTCCGCGCTGCCGGTCGAGATTGCATTCGCGCAGTCCGAAGACCTCGGCGAACGAACGGTATCGTATGCGGCTACGCTCCTTGACTGCGAACGACGACGGGTCGTTCACGATGTCGCCGACCGCCTCTGTCCCCTCGTCCCACATCTCGCGGTCGGCATTTCCGGCTGCGGCGAGCCGCTGCGCGTCGTCGAAACCGTTGCGGACGCTGCCTATCGCCGCAGCGAATGCGGCATATCCGCCACCGCTCGGTATCGCGCCTTTCAGATACGACAGTTCGAGATGGGCATGGGCATTGACGAATGCGGGCACGAGGATTCCGGCAAGGAACTCGACCCCCGCCGTCGAATCGAGGTCGTCGCCGTAATGCTCTATGGCGACTATTTCGCGGGTGGCGGCATCGACCGTAACGAGCGGCCGGCTATAAAACCCTTGTGGAGTCAGCAGGTAGTGCGAGGCTATCTGTCGCAGCGGGGAAGAATTCATCGGCGAAGATTTTTATATCGACATAGCGGGCGAAGAGCGAATCGACGGCCGCCGCGGAGGTCGGCGTAAACCGTACCCGCAGGTTGCGTATCGTCAGTTCCTGTTTCTTGTTGCGCGATTTGGTGTCGTATGAGCCGAGATCGATGACCAGTTTGTCGCTCTCCTCGTCGGCGTTCATGACGCGGTGCATCTTGTCGCTCTTGCGCAGACGGTAGGAGTAGGCGGAGCGCCGCGTACCGTTCCCGCGTTCGAACCACATCGACGACCGGCGCGGATATTTGGATATGTCCTCGCCGTATTCATACTCGTAGGAGATGTCGTATTCACCCTCGATGACGGGCGTGATTTCGATATGCAGAAGGGTCGAGTCGGCGGCCTTGCGTATCTCGCGAAGCGAATCGGCGAATATCGTGCGGCGCATGGTGCGGATTGCGACATTGTTGATTGTGTCGAGTATCACGACCTGCTGTTCGAGAGCCTTGCCCTCCTCGTCGAGCCGCGATATGGCGCGTTCGACGACATTGCCCAGTCGCGCGCTCTTGCGCCGCGAGAAGTTGCCGACCGTGTAGCGCACGTCCTCGCTCGTGTAGCCATACTTGTTGAAAATCGGTTCGTAAATCTGCAACGAGTCGAGGTCGATTCGCGCGACGCCGACGTAGGAGTTCGCCAGAAACGAGTCGTGGAATATGTCGGCGAGCGTATCGTCGGGAATCACGCGCTTGTGGCGGCATTCGGCGAATGTCGCGACCGTCGCAAGCAGAAGCAGAGTTGTAATTATGCGTCGCATGGCTTTTCGCTGTTAATCATCGCCCGTGCCGTGGTGTACGAGATGGCCCACGCGACGGCGATGAAGGTTATGGTTACCGTTATGATGTCCGTGAAGCGCAGCTCCACGGGATAACTCTCTATCAGAAA
>CAZESW010000157.1:1943-4425 GCA_964514795.1 uncultured Alistipes sp. | reverse complement strand
GGCGAGGGAGTTTACTCGAAGTAAATGACCGAGCCGAAATATCGAAAACAACGCAGTAGATTGCCCGTTATGACGCACCGACAATTAGCGCAGTCTGGACGAAATCAACGACATAAACTCCTCGCGAGTACGCGGGTCGGAGAGGAATATGCCCGTAAATGCCGAAGTGGTAGTCGCCGAACCCTGCTTCTCGACACCGCGCATCTGCATGCACATGTGCGACGCCTCGATTACGACCGCGACGCCGACCGGATTCAGCGCCTCCTGTATCGAGTCGCGAATCTGCACCGTCAGACGCTCCTGAACCTGCAAACGGCGGGCGAAACACTCGACCACACGGGCGATTTTCGACAGTCCCGTGATGTATCCGTTCGGGATATAGGCGACGTGAGCCTTGCCGACGAACGGCAGCATGTGGTGCTCGCACACCGAGAAAATCTCGATGTCCTTGACCAGCACCATCTGTTTGTACTCCTCGCGGAAAATCGCCGACCGCAGAATCTCTATCGGGTCCTCGCCGTAGCCCTTCGTCATGTATGCCCATGCCTTGGCGACGCGCTCGGGCGTTTTCAGAAGCCCCTCGCGTTCGGGGTCTTCGCCGAGCAGACGGAGAATCTCCTTATAGTGCGTTTTCAGTTTCTCGATGGTTTCGGGCGTGTAAATATCGTCCCGGTGGTAAATCTTCTCTTCCATTCCTTATTCAGATTGTAAAAATTCGACGAGCCGCCGAACGGCACGTCCGCGATGCGAAATCGCGTTCTTCTCCTCCGCGTTCATCTCCGCAAAGGTCTTGTCGAAGCCTTCGGGCACGAACAGCGGGTCGTAGCCGAAGCCCCCGCAGCCCGATTCGCTCTCGATGATATGCCCGTCCACGCGACCCTCGAACAGATACTCGCGACCGTCGAGAATCAGTGCGATGACGGTGCGGAAATGCGCGCTGCGGTCGGCAGCACCCGCGAGATTGCGCAGCAGCAGACGGTTGTTCGCCGCGAAATCGTGTCCGTCGGTCGCATATCGCGCCGAATGAACCCCCGGCGCACCGTCGAGAGCATCGACCTCCAATCCCGTATCGTCGGCGAAGCAGTCGGCACCCGTGCGTTCGTAGACATACCGCGCCTTTTGGAGCGCATTGCCTTCGAGCGTCGGCGCATCCTCCGGAATTTCCCCGGTTATGCCGCACTCGGCGAGCGTCACGAGCCGGAAACTATCGCCCAGCACCGCCTGAACCTCCGCCAGTTTATGGGCGTTGTTCGTCGCAAAGATTATCTGCTTAATCATTATAATATCTATAATAATAACCCAAATATTTTTCCTTCACTCCTCTGTACTCTATATCCACATTCATCGGCTCGATGATTGTCGCCGTTGCGGTATCCGTAACGCCGTCGTTGGTCGTCGTCATGTCGAATCGTCCGCTGACGAAAGTTGTGCCGTTCAAAGTCAAATCCGAAACTTCGGCATTTATAATCAGACTGCCGCCATCGCGGGACGACACATATTCGCTTTTGCTGCTGCCCGACAATTTCACGATACGGTCGTCGAGAATGGATTGCGGCTCCTCGATTGTCATCATCACCGATATATCTGCCGACGGATAGTCATAATATTGAGCAACCGAATACTCAACCTTGCAATTACCGTTTTCAAGTCGGGTGAATGTCGGGAAACTCTCCTTTTTATCATGAGGGTCGCTTAAAGTATAATGGCCATGCCACACTGCGCCCTCCTCCGACAACAGTTTGCCACCCGTATCGACGAACAGTTGATTCGAATAATAGCGCACATTGAACACGCCGGTTTCGGCATCGTAATCAACATATTGCGAATAGAAATATTTATTATGAACCGCCTTGCGCTCCTCGTCGGTCGAAGCGGCAATATATTCTTCAATCTGGAAGGCGAGCTTGAGTGTCGCCGCCAGACTGTTATAGCCCGGAATCGTATTGGAATACATGAAATAGCCCGGTGCGGTACGCTTCACCGTATCGCCATCCGAAACCTCGCACGAACACATCACTGCGGCTGCAACAGCCAGAAGCATTATTTTTCTTAACATAATCGAACCTCCCGAAATTAAAATTTATAACCGATTCCGCATATCAGGCATCCCTGAGCGCCGACACCCACTTCGGCGAATCCGAACAGCCGCCGTCCGACCGTAATGCCGAACGGAGTGAATTGCCCCGGGACCAGCAAATCGTTATATGTATCATTCTTACCTTTTTTATCGCAGTTGTGGTCATGCTCTACCCCAAGTCCAAGACCGACCACCGAATAGAGGCTGTACAACTTGCCGTTGAGCCAGTGTACGCGCAACATCGGCATGAATGTTATAAATTCTTCACCGTAATGTCCGAGTACCGATTTGTCGAACGAATCGTAGTTTTTGCGGTGCCGTCCGGCATAACTCACCGTCAGACCGACACTTATCACGCGAGTGATGCGATACGAATAGCCGAGCGAATAAGCACCGGTATAAAGC
>CAZESW010000157.1:0-1843 GCA_964514795.1 uncultured Alistipes sp. | reverse complement strand
TCGCACTTGTCGATTATCGCCTTCACGACCGTATCTATCTCCGAGCCGTCGCGATAGTCGGCCGGGCAGACATGGTTCACGCGGTTGTCGCGAATCAGCGTGTTCATCTCCTGACGCTTGCTCGCCTCCGACGGGTCGTAGACGGCGATGGAGTGTCCGCCGAAGTTCTTCACGAGGCGCATGCACGGGATGTCTGTCGTTCCGTCGCCGACGTATATCATGTGCGAGAACGGCACGGGGCGCGATTTCTCCTCCATGTACTGGTTCACGAGTTTGGTATCGTAGACCGATTCCACACCCTTGTTTATCTTGAAGATAAACTGCGTCTTGTTGGTATAGTTCACCGCCACGGCAGGCCAGTAGGCGATGCCGTCCACATTGTAGAGGAACGAGCAGGCGTAAATCTTGCGGAACTTGTCGGCGATTGCCGTGCCCTCGATAATCTCTTTCAGACCCGACGAGTTGATATAGTGCAGAATCTTGATTCCGCGCTCCTCGCCGTATGCGTTCATGCGGTCGAACCACTCCTGCACACCCGGGTAGAAAGCCACGCGGCGACCCGACTCCTGAAAGGCTTCGCGACGGAGCGACAGCCCCTTCGCCTGCGCCGCCTGAATCATTCGCGCCATGTATGCCAGAATCTGGTCGGCGTCCTGCTCCTCGGCGAGGTCGTTCGACTCCGACCAGAACTCCTTGTTGCTCTTGCCGACGGCAGGAATGAAGTCGTATTCCTGCATGTTGCCCGCCGCCAGAGTGCCGTCGAAGTCGTAGATAAGTGCTATCGTGAAGCGATATTTCGTGTTTTCTGCCATAGTTTCCGTGATTTTGACCAAAGGTAATAACTTTTTTTCACTATTTTTGTTTTCCGAACATTAAACATGCAAATATCTTGATATGGAATTCAAACAGTTACTCGAAAAACGCCGCAGCGTCCGCCGTTTCGATGCCGCACCGGTATCCCGAGCAGTCATTCTCGACGTTCTGAATATGGCACTTACGGCACCGTCCGCCCGCAATTCGCGTTCCACGCGCTTCCTCGTCGTCGATGACCGCGCGACAATCGAAAAGATGGCCTCGATGCGCGACTACGGCTCGGCATTCATGGCGAATGCTCCGGTAGCCGTTGTCGTCATGGGCGACACGACGGCTTCGGATATCTGGGACGACAACTGCGCGATTTCGGCGACAGTTCTCCAACTCGCCTGCGTCGAGGCGGGTCTGGCATCGTGCTGGGTGCACGTCGCGGGACGCCCGCGCCTGAAAAGCGAACCGCAGGGCGAATCCGCCGAGGAGTACCTCCGCACCCTGCTGCCGATACCGGACAACTGCCGCGTGGAGTGCATCATCGCCATGGGCTACTCCGACTTCACGCCCGCCCCGCTGCCGGAATTCGACCCCTCGACCGCAATATCTTGGAGCACGGAGGAGTAGAAGGACGGGGCAAAGTATTTAAGGTAAGCAGCCGAAGGCTGCTATAAAGTATTTAAGACAGCCATTTACCACAATCAGGATTCCAACGATACCGCCTACAAAAGTAGGCGGTATCGTTTCTTTAACCGTTTCCTGCCGACCTTAGAGACCTTATAGCCGACGACATTTGTCGTCGGCGTAACCTTAAAGACACTAAAAAGCCCGCACGCGAAAAAGCCCCCCCTAACAGGAGGGGAATTAGGGGGATAGGTAACACGCAGAAACAGAACTCGGACGATAACAAAAAAGATACCCGACACCATCAAGGTATCGGGCAAATGTTGCAGATTCCGTAAGCCGAATAAAAAAAGTCCCCCTTTACAGAACTGCGGCGACAGGCGAGAGCAATAACGTTTTTATTGCCGAGCCGCCA
>CAZESW010000156.1:2790-4443 GCA_964514795.1 uncultured Alistipes sp. | reverse complement strand
AACGGTCTACCTCCTCGGCAGTCATTCCGATACCACGGTCGGTTACGGTCAGCGTCTTTTTATCCTTATCGACGACGATATGCACCGCAATATCGCCGAGCTCGCCGCCGAATACTCCCGTCGAAGAGAGGGTTTTGAGTTTCTGCGTCGCATCTACGGCATTGGAAACCAACTCGCGCAAAAAGATTTCGTGATCCGAATAGAGGAATTTTTTGATTACGGGGAATATATTTTCCGTAGTTACTCCGATTTTACCGTTTGTCATATTGTGTTAAGGTTTTTAGTTATTTTCTTTCGGATATCAGGAGTTCAAACTGTGTGCCAGCCGATTTTTAGCGGCTGCAATCTGCCATTATGTCATAAATATGACAAAACAACTTGTGCGGCGTGTCATAACTGGTCGTTTGCGGCAAATAAATAAGAAAAAAGCGACTATACAACTAAATCGTCTATTTTAACATTCGCTCCAACTCTCCGTTTGCAAACATCGTCGGAGAGAACTCTACAATCTGATAATCGGCTATGTCATTGATATGGAACGGATCTTCCGCTATAATTGCGTTCACAATCTCGCGGCAGTCCGCTTTCATCATTATCACTCCGCCGATGCGAGGTATCTGCGGGCCTGAGGCTATGAAATCACCGGCAGCGTAATGTTCTGCAAGATATTCCCGATGTGCCCGAATAAACCGCTCGACCTCTTCAAGCGGCTTCTTGTATTTCAGAATTGCGATAAACATTGTGATTTTATTATTTTGTTACAAAATTACTTAAAGCGGCAGGCTTAAAGCCTGCCGCACTGCTAAATCCGCCACCGCAATTAGAAATTAGGGAATGCGGCAGGACGTTCGAGCGTCTGAGTGTAGGTTTCGCCGAACGGAGTCTTCACGGTAACCGTAACCGGAGTCGTCGCCGATTCGGTCTTCACGCGATACATGTGGTCTACGAGCGAAACACGGTTGCTGCGCTTCTCTATCTTCTTGCGCTTCTTCATGCCGGGACCGATGATGGCGATAGCCGCCCACGGATCGCAATCCTTGACCTGCTCGACGGTGAGCAGTCTGCCGTTTTCGGTGGCCTCGAT
Organism: uncultured Alistipes sp.; assembly: GCA_964514795.1. Classification (GTDB taxonomy): domain Bacteria; phylum Bacteroidota; class Bacteroidia; order Bacteroidales; family Rikenellaceae; genus Alistipes. Next base: position 3,359 of record CAZESW010000156.1, on the reverse strand, counting down.
AGCCGTTCCCGTATCGCATGCCCAGCAGTTGATATAAACATAGTTTTCGTACTGCGCATTGGAATAATCCTTCTGGTTCGGGAGTAACTCTCTCGCATGTCGCAGCATCGCGCTGTCCTTGCTGTCGGCATAATGCAGACGGACGGCGTTCATGTCGTAGAGGCGCATAGGCATATTGTCGCGATGGCCGTAGTAAGTCTTGCCTGTCATGGATTTGCCGTCGAACGTGCAGAGCAGCAATCCCGCTTCCGTGCCGTCGTCGCAGACGCTGCGGCCTACCCTTACAGCCGTGCTCCACAACTCGCCGCCGAGTGCCGGAACGCTGGTTTCGGTAATGTTCGGATAACCCTCCACCTCGAAGAAGTGGCTTTGGTGCTTGTGTCCGGAGAAAATGCGTACGCAGTCGAAATCCTTTACGGCATCTATCAACTTCTCGCCTTCGCCCTTTTTAAGACCGCGGTATACCTCGCCCTTGTCGTTGCGAAGACGCAGCGGGGCATGCATGCAGATTATCACCGGAGTGGATTTATCGACCGACGCCAAATCCTTTTTCAGCCATTCGAGCTGCG
>CAZESW010000156.1:0-2690 GCA_964514795.1 uncultured Alistipes sp. | reverse complement strand
GCATGTGGTCGGTCTTGAAATAGTGCATATCCTTGCGCTTCGGGTCGTTGCAGAAGTGCGAGTCGGAGCAGAACATTATCGAGAACTGCTTGTCGTTTACCTTTTCGAGAGCGAAGTCGTGACGTTCGCACTTTTTGGCAGGTGCTGCTGTCGATGCCCAGAATTGCGGCATGATGCCGTCCTTGATTGCGGGAGCGAATCCCGACGGAGTGGAAATATAGACGAGCCCGTAAGGTTTTGCCGATGCGATACGGTAGATTCCGTCCTTGTCGGTCTCGACGATTTCGCGACCGTCGGTTACCGATACGCCTGCCAACGGTTCGTCGCCGCAATATACGACACCCGTCAGGGTCGTACCCTTGGGACTCTTGATTTTCTTTACCTTGTCGCCGTAACCGTCGGCAAAAACAGCGGACGATACGGAGAGCAGAAGTGCTAAAATAATAAGTTTCTTCATGTTAAAACGGTTGGTTACTCTTGTGCGAAATATTTATAAAATAAAGGTATAGTGCGCAGACCCTTGTCGAACTGCTCCAATCCGTAACTTTCGTTCGGCGAATGGATAGCGTCCTCGGCGAGTCCGAAACCGAGCAGCAGGGATTTTATGCCGAGAATCCGCTCGAAACCGCTGATGATTGGTATCGAGCCGCCTGAATAGAACGGCAGCGGCTTTTTTCCGAAACACTCCTCTATGGCACGTTCCGCAGCCTTGTATGCCGGCATGTCGGTAGGTGCGACATACGGAGCACCGCCGTGCAGGAAACGGACATCGACCTTCACGCTCTTCGGCGCAATGGCGCGGAAATGTTTCTCGAACAGTTCTGCTATCTCTTCGAAATCCTGATTCGGAACGAGACGCATGGATATTTTGGCGGATGCACGGGCAGGAATTACCGTTTTCGTCCCCTCCTCGGTGTAGCCGCCCCAGATTCCGTTCACATCGAGCGACGGACGGATGCCGGTGCGCTCGATTGTCGTATATCCGCTTTCGCCCTCCACGTCGTCTATATCGAGCGCCGATTTGTAGTCGTCGAGCGAGAACGGTGCTTCGTTGAACGCCTTTCGTTCGGCTTCGGTAAGGTTGCGAACCTTGTCATAAAAGCCCGGGATAGTTATGTGTCCGTTGCCGTCGGTAAGCGATGCCACGAGCCGCGCGAGTACGTTTGCCGGATTGGCGACAGCACCACCGAACAATCCCGAATGCAAATCCTTGTTAGGGCCCGTAACTTCAACCTCCATGTAAGTTAATCCGCGTAATCCACATGTTATCGAAGGGGTATTCATTGAAATCATCGACGTGTCGGATACCAGTATAATATCCGCTTTCAGCATATCCTTGTACTGCTCGCAGAAATCGTAAAGGCTCGCCGATCCGATTTCCTCCTCGCCTTCGAGCATGAATTTCACGTTGCATGGCAGCGAATCTGTCGCACACATGGCTTCGAACGCCTTGATGTGCATGAATGACTGCCCCTTGTCGTCGTCGGCACCGCGTCCCCATATGCGGTTATCCTTGATTTGAGGTTCGAACGGTTCGGTGCGCCACTCACCGCGCGGATCTACCGGCATCACGTCATAATGACCGTAAACCAATACGGTTTTAGCAGTCGGCGAGATGATTTTCTCGGCGAAAACCACCGGATTTCCCGCCGTCGGCGTCACTTCGGCATGGTCGGCACCGGCTTTCGCAAGTGCGACGGCAAGATGCTCGGCACATCGAATCATATCCTCCTTGTGCTCGCTTTGCGCACTGATGGACGGAATGCGGAGCAGGTCGAACAGCTCACTGATGAACCGCTCCTTATTGTCATTTATATAAGCTTGTACTTTATCCATTATCGGTCCGTTTTCGTTAGTGTGTAGTTGTCTTTCAGGACTCCGTCTATCGCGTTTCCGTCGGCATCGAGCATGCGTAATGCAGAGCCTGATTTAATAAAACGGTAAGCGAACGCTTTTCCGTCGATTGCCGACAGCGATACCGTATCTCCGGCAACGTAATATTCGCCCGATTCGGTGAACGACGTGTCGCATTCGAGATAGTCGGAGTTCATCGTGTATCTGCCGTTGTCGCGCAACATAAGCGTTATCTTTATTCCCGGGCAGTCGGCTGCTGGAATGATGCCTTCGTAAAGTCCGGCGACATCTTTATCGTTGCGACATCCGAGAAATGCGAGAGCAGCGAAGGCTGCAATTAAAGTTTTACGCGACATAAGCATGGCAATTAATTGTTAAATATTACATATTGTTTTAATCTCAGCGATGAATCTCTGCGCGAGGGCATCCGCCTCCTCCATCGACTTCGCCTCGGTGTAAATGCGTATAATCGGTTCGGTATTCGACTTGCGCAAGTGCACCCAACAATCTGCAAAATCAATCTTTATGCCATCTATGTCATTTATTTTCTCACCTGCGTATTTTTTCTTTATTTCAAGCAATACTTTATCTACATCGATAGCCGGAGTGAGTTCGATTTTGTTCTTGGAAGCGAAATACGCGGGATATGTCTTTCGCAACTCGGTCATAGTCATATTCTTCTGTGCGAAGAACGTAAGGAATAGTGCAACTCCGACAAGAGCATCGCGACCATAGTGGAGTTCAGGATAGATAACTCCGCCGTTACCCTCTCCACCGATTACCGCGCCGACCTCTTTCATCTTCGCAACCACATTAACCTCTCCTACGGCTGACGC
>CAZESW010000155.1:0-4444 GCA_964514795.1 uncultured Alistipes sp. | reverse complement strand
CGTTCCGGCGCACCGCTCGAAGTACTCGAAAACCTGCAAGAGATTGAAGACGACGGCGAAATCTACGAAAGCATCGAAGAAATCTGGCCCGACTACCCCTCCAAAGAGGATTTCTTCTTCAACGAGGAGGAGTATTAGTGCTGATTTAAGCATAAATCAATTATTAACCCCTGCTAATAAATCTATTAGCAGGGGTTAATCTGTTTAAGAGAATGTACATGGGCTGGAGGAACGGCAACTCCGATTAGACGATGGCAGAGCCTAATCCGGTCCGGAATATTATTTTGTATAAAATATATATAGTCGTCTTAAATATTTTATTGTAAAATTGTAACTTGTTACAGATTACCATAATATAATAAAACTCCAAACTTTATGTTATTATGGCAAAAATCTGTGTAAAATTACGACCTTCGAGCATCGAGGGAAAGGCTGGAACGATTTACTATTACGTATCGCACCGAAGCATCGTCCGCCACATCACGACCAACATCCGCATCCTGCCCGCAGAGTGGGACGAGGAGGCGCAGCGCATAACGTCCGACAGCACGGGCGGCAGAAGGGCGCAGAACCGCATCGACAGCGACAAGGCGGCACTACGGCGCATTATCCGCGAGTTGGAGGCCCGGCAGCGGGGATTCACGACCGACGACATTACGGAGCGTTTTCGCGCACCCGAACGGCACATATCCGTCGTGGCGTTCATGCAGGAGCAGATAGAGTTTCTGACGGACTGCAACCGGCTGGGTACGGCGATGAATTACAGACGGGCCGTCAATTCGCTATGCGGATTTCTCGAAGGGCGCGACCTCTGTTTCTCGGAACTCACGGCAGGATTCGTCGAGCAGTACAGCGACTATCTGTCGCGCAAAGGGATGGTGCGCAACTCGCTGTCGTTTCACATGCGCATCATGCGTGCCGTCTACAACAAGGCCGTGCGACGAGGATATGCCGAACAGTCGTTCCCGTTCCGCGACGTCTACACCGGCATCGACCGCACACGGAAACGGGCGATAAGCGAGGACATAATCTCGCGGCTGATGCATCTGAATCTCGAACACAGAGCATCGCTCCGTTTTGCGAGAGATATGTTTCTGTTCAGTTTCTACACACGCGGCATGGCCTTTGTCGATATGGTGTATCTGCAAAAATCGGATATTCAGGACGGAGTAATCCGTTATGCACGCCACAAGACCGGTCAGCAACTCGCCGTGCGCATCGAACCTTGCATCCGCGACATTATCGACCGATATGCCGATGCGACGAGCCGGACACCGTATGTTTTTCCGATTTTGAAGGACGAAGATTCGGCGGAGTGTTTCCGGAAATACAAGTCGGAACTGAGAACCCACAATCACAGGCTGAAAATTCTGTCGGACATGCTGGGGCTGCAACACAAAATATCCTCCTACACGTCGCGGCACAGTTGGGCGACCATGGCACGCAATCACAACGTGCCGCTGTCGATTATCAGCGCAGGAATGGGGCACTCGTCCGAGCGCACGACACAGATTTATCTCACTTCATTGGAAAACTCACTGATTGACAGTGCTAACAGAGGTCTTCTGGACGCCTTCAACAACTCCGGTTCTTGTTAAGAAAGGGAATATCTTTATAACAAGCACATCCATAGTGTGTTACAAATATTATACAAAACTTTTTTCCAAAGTTTTGTTATTTTATTGATAAAGTGTCGGTTATCACTTTTTTTGCGCGATAATTATTTCATGATATCAGTAAAATATTTACTTGCACAACAAATCTCTGATTGTTAGCAATATGCCTGATTTTTGCGTATTAAAATCGTAAAAATTAAGTTTTGGTTCAAACCTCTTGCATATTTGAATTATATAGTATAATTTTGCTTCCCGCTGTAAAAGCCCCTTTCTTAACAAGAAACGGATATGTCTGATATATAGACCTGTATAACCCGAAAATAAATTTTAGTTGAAAAATGCTTGCGTATGTAAATTATATGATATACTTTTGTTCCCTGCTGTAAAAGTCCCTTTCTTAACAAGAATTGGGGCTCGTATTACGGTATTTTGGGGGGTACCACGTACAAAAACGTAAATTGAAATATGGATATAAAAAAGAAAGTCTTTCTGCTTCTGCTCGTTCTCGGTGCAGTCGTCGGAGCCAAAGGTCAGAATGTCGCCATCAAGACGAACCTGTTGGCAGATGCTCTTTTGAATGTCAATGCCGGTGTCGAAATCGGTTTGGCACCGCGATGGACTCTCGACCTGTCGGGTCAGTACAACGGCTGGACTGTCAATGAGCACAAGTGGAAGCACTGGCTGGCACAGCCGGAAGCCCGCTATTGGTTCTGCGACCGTTTCGCCGGACACTTTCTGGGAGTTCATGCTCTCGGCGGACAGTACAACTTCGCCAATATCAAAAACGGAATATCCTTCTTCGGCTCCGATTTCTCGGCACTCACCCACTACCGCTATCAGGGATGGGCTGTCGGATGCGGCATAGCCTACGGTTACGCATGGATTCTGGGCAAACACTGGAATCTCGAAGCGGAAATCGGCGTGGGCTACATCTACACGCGCTACGACAAGTTCGAGTGCAAGAACTGCGGACGCAAACTCGAAGAGGACAAGCCGCACAACTACGTAGGTCCGACGAAAGCGGCAATCAACTTAGTCTATCTGTTCTAAACCGGGAAAAACATGAAAAAGATATTAACCGCAATTATAATATCGGTATTCGCACTGGGCGGAACCACTTCGGCGCAGACACAGCAGCCCGTATCGGGAGTAGGTGTCAGCGACGTAAGCATCGTGCGCGACAGCAATCTGATGACGGTGGACATGAACGTCGATTTGAGCGACCTCAAAATCCGCAGCAACCGCACCGTACTGCTCACGCCGAGTCTGATAAACGGAACCGATACACTGCCGCTCTATTCGGTCGGCATCTACGGACGTCAGCGATACTATTATTATATACGCAACGGCAAAAGCACGCTCACGGGCGCTACCGAGCAGTCGTACCGCGACAACAACATGCCTTCGCAACTGGCATATCACACGACGGTGCCTTACGCCGAGTGGATGGACGGCTCGAAACTGATACTGATACGTCAGGACTACGGCTGCTGCTCGACGCTTCTCGACGAGCAGAGCACTCCGCTGGGCGGATACGACAAGCCGGCTCCACCGACACCGCCGACACCTGTCATATACTCGCCCGAATTCCGCTACATGCGTCCGGTGGCCGAGTCGGTCAAGACCCGCGCTCTGTCGGGCAGCGCGTTCATCGACTTCCCGGTGAACCGCACCGAACTCTACCCAGACTACCGCGGCAACCGTGCGGAACTGGCAAAGATTATCGCGACGATAGACTCGGTGCGAAACGACAAGGATATTACGGTTACACGACTTACAATCAAAGGTTTCGCATCGCCCGAGGGTAAATATTCGAACAACGTCCGTCTGGCGAAGGGACGTACCGAAACGCTGAAACAGTACGTGCAGAAACTCTACAAGTTCGCTCCCGATTTCATCGCTACGGACTACGAGCCGGAGGATTGGGCAGGTCTGCGCAGATACGTCGCAAGTTCGACGCTCGGTCATCGCGACGAGATTCTGGGCATCATCGACGACACGATGCTCGAACCCGACACGAAAGACTTGCGCATCAAACAGCGCTACCCTAACGAATACAGATTCCTGCTGGCGGAAGTTTATCCGGGATTGCGCCACTCGGACTATACAATCGCATATACCGTGCGCAGTTACAGCGATGTGAACGAAATTCGCGCAATCATGGCCACGCAGCCTCACAAACTGTCGCTGAACGAGATGTTCCTGCTCGCGCAGAGTCTCGAAGCGGGCAGCTACGAATACAACGAGGTGTTCGAGACGGCGGTCAGAATGTATCCGGATGACGTTGCGGCGAATCTGAATGCCGCGAACGCCGCCATGGGCCGCAAGGACTGCAAGAGCGCCGAGAAGTATCTGCAAAAGGCGGGCGATTCGGCGGAGGCGGTCTATGCGCGGGGTGTACTCGCCGCATTGCAGGGCGACTACGACAAGGCACTGACGGAGATTGAGAATGCCGAGCGTCTTGGCATGAAGGATGTCGATGGCGTAAAAGAGCACCTGCTGAATGTGAAGAAATACATGCAGGAGTTAAAGGAATACGAAACAATCATAAAAGAACAAAAATAAACAACATTTTTCATTTACTAATTTAATTAAATCAAAGAATTATGAGAAAGTTTTATTTGATGCTGCTGTCGGCCGTACTTCTCGCTTTCGCGGGATGTACGAAGGATCCATCTTCCGCCGGCAATGTCAATGTTACGGACGAAACCGACGATTTCGTTTACATGGACATCTCGATGCAGCTTCCGACGAGCGGCGGTTCGCGCAGTTCGACGGACTGGGACGATGAGGACACTCCCGGAAATGGCGACACCAACTCGGATGCC
>CAZESW010000154.1:0-4528 GCA_964514795.1 uncultured Alistipes sp. | reverse complement strand
CCGGCTCGAATCGTGCGGCGAAAATTTTCGCCGTGCCGACCTCATCGCCGTGCTTGTACATGCGCGACCATGCCGCAGGATACGGCGACAGACCGCGGATAAAGTCGATGATTGCGCGACCCGGCTTGTGCCAGTCGATGATGCAGTCTTCCTTGAAGATTTTCGGCGCCGGATGCAGATTCTCGTCGGATTGCGTCTGCTCGACAGGCTGAATATCTCCGGCGGCTATGCGCTCGACGCTGTCGAGAACGAGCGAGGTGCCGATGTTCATCAGTCGGTCGTACATCGTTCCTATCGTGTCGTCGTCGCCTATCGGGACGCGCGTCTGACCGATAATCGCGCCCTTGTCGATTTCGTGGTTGAGCAGGAACGTCGTTACGCCGGTTTCGCGCTCGCCGTTGATAATCGCCCAGTTGATAGGCGCGGCACCGCGGTATTGCGGCAGCAGCGACGCATGGAGGTTGAACGTGCCGAAACGCGGTATCGACCAGATAACCTCGGGCAGCATGCGGAATGCGATTACGATGCCGAGGTCGGGTTGCAATGCCTGCATGGCGGCGACGAACGATTCGTCTTTCAGCCGTTCGGGTTGCAGAATCGTTTCGATGCCGAGTTCGCGGGCTGCGATTTTGACGTCGCTTTCCTGCAATTTCAGTCCGCGACCCGCCGGTTTGTCGGGCGTCGTAACGACGGCGACCACGTTATATCCGTTTTCGACGAGTGCTTTGAGCGAGGGTGCGGCGAATTCGGGCGTACCCATGAATATTATGCGTAAATCTTTGGCGTTCATCGTTTATTGTTTGTTTGCGGGAGAGTCGGCCGTGCGGGTAAGTTTCGCGCGCCACTTTGCGGGCAGTTTGGCCATAAATATCTCCTTGTAGTGCTTGTATCGTCCTATGTACCAATCGACATCGAGCAGAGCCGAGTCGTTGGTCGCCTTGTATGTCAGATATACCGCAATCGGGGCGAGAATCAGCGAGGAAATCCACATGCCGAAGAAGGAGTTCCACGTTCCCTCCTTGGCGAATTTCTCGCCGGATATGCTTATGATATAGTAAATTACGAAGAATATTACCGAAATTACGATTGGCATTCCGAGTCCGCCCTTGCGGATGATTGCGCCGAGTGGTGCGCCGACAAGGAAGAATATCATAATCGACACGGGCAGTGCGAGTTTGCGATGCCATTCGTTCTTGCTTCGATACAGCTGGTTCAGAGCCTCTTTCGAGGTCGATTCGTCGAACGAGAACATGTTTCGCGAGTTCTTGGCGGACTGACGCGCTCCGTTCCAGATTCGGCTGCGGGTGCGCACGTCGGATTTGGCTATCGAGTCGATGACGTATGCCGAGCCGAAGCCCGAACGGTCGAGTTTGATTGAGTCGGGCGGAATGATGGCGTCGGGGTCGCGCACGAAAATCTGTTCGCGGAGAAGCGGAGTGTAGGCAGTCGTGGTGATGTTGCCCACCGTCGTGTCGAGCGAGTCGATTGCCTGCTGCAATTCGTTGATATTCTTGGTCTGGCTGTTGTTGCTGAACAGATTCTCGTCGGAGCGTTCGAAATCGAAGCCCGACATAGGAATTTTGCCGTCCTGCCGGTCGAATTTGTGATGGCGGAGGGTGCTGTTCGTGTACCACTGATTATTTCGCGTCTGTTCGTATGTTTCGCCGTTATAGAGCGTTACGAGCAGGTATCTCTTGTCTTCGGTGAGGCGGATATAACCCGAATCGGCGATGGTGGTAGTCATGTTGCCGTTGGACGAGCGGTTGTCGTAGATAAGGACGTTGCGCAACAGTTTGGTGGTCGGGTCTTGCTTTTCGACGCGGATGCTCATGTCGTCGATGCCGTTGAAAAACAGTCCGTCCTGAAACTCCAACGCCTGATTTTGCTGCTTGATGTCGTACAGAATGCTGAACATCTTCTTGTTGGCGTACGGCACGAGGTTGTTTACGACGAAAAAACTGCCTATCGAAATAAGTCCCACCACTATTATAAGCGGCTGCATGATGCGCGGCAGCGACATTCCGGCGGATTTCATAGCCAGCAACTCGTAATTCTCGCCCAGATTGCCCATCGTCATAATAGTCGCGAGAAGGATTGCGAGCGGCAGACCCATCGGAATCATATTGACGGTCGCGTACATTATCAGTTCGATAATCACGCCGGCATCGAGACCCTTGCCGACCAACTCGTCGATATAACGCCATACGAAGTTCATCATCAGCACGAAAATGACGATGAAGAATGTCATGAACATCGGGCCGAGGTAGGCTTTCAGTACGAGTTTGTGTATGGTTTTCATAATTTTAGTGCCGACTTCGTTTTACAATGTACAAAGATAGCGGTTTTGCCAGAATAAGCGCTATCGTCAGGACGAATATTATCGCGGGCCCGGACGGAACTTCGAGATAGTAGCTCAGTGCGATGCCCGAAACTCCGGCTGCGGCAGCGACGACCGACGACCAGATGGTGATGGTCTTGTAGGATTTCGACAGGAAATTGACTATCACGACCGGCATGGTAAGCAGCGAAATGAGCAGAACGATACCCATGATTCGGATTGACAGCACGATTGTTACTGCCGTTACGACAGACATGGTGTAGGATATTATCCTGGTGTGCAGACCTGCCGAACGTGAAAATTCGCGGTCGAAGGCTACGTACATTATCGGTTTGAGCCACAATATCGCCGCGATAAGCAACGCTGCGGCGGTTACCGACAGCGCGATTACGTCGGCCCGGGTTACGGTAATTATATTGCCGAACAGGAAACTCGACAAATCTCCGGAGGTGTACCCCGGTCGCAGACTCATGAACAGTGCGCCGACGGCCATTCCGATACCCCATATAAGGCCGATTGCCGAATCTTCGCGGATTTTTTCGCGGGCGCTGACATATTCGATGCCGAGCGACGACAATACGGCGAACGTCATTGCGCCGAGAATCGGGTCGATGCCGAAATAGAACGCTATGCCGAGTCCGCCGAACGATGCGTGCGTGATTCCGCCGCTGAGGAACACCATGCGGCGGGCGACGATGTATGTGCCTATTATGCCGCAGGTTATTCCCGAAAGCAGGCAGGCGATAACCGCATTGCTCAGATAACCGTACTCGAATATGTCCTGAATGAATCCCATCGGCTCTTATTTTAAGCGCGTAAAATTACACTTTTTTATCGGAATCGCGCAGTTTTCATCCGCTTTTTGTATCTTCGCACGATAAATAAAACCTAAATATGCAACGCAGGGTAAATTTTCATACGTTGGGATGCAAACTGAATTTCTCGGAGAGTTCGACCATTGCCCGCCAGTTCGAGGAGGGCGGTTTCGTGAGGGTCGCACCCGACGAGGAGGCGGATATCTGCATAATAAACAGTTGTTCGGTGACGGAACATGCCGACAAGAAATGCCGCAATATAATCCGCAAACTGCATCGTCGGAATCCCGATGCCATTATCGCCGTGACTGGCTGCTATGCCCAGTTGAAACCGCAGGAAATAGCCGGGATTGATGGCGTGGATATTGTATTGGGCAACAACTATAAGGGGGATACATATAAACGTATACTTGAATTATCAGAGCGCGGGCGTTCGCAGATTTACAGTTGCGAAACGGAGGAAATCGCCAATTTCTTCAATGCGTTTTCGGGTGGTGACCGCACAAGGGCGTTTCTGAAAGTGCAGGACGGATGCGACTATTGCTGTTCGTACTGCACGATTCACAATGCGAGAGGTGCGAGCCGAAATATTCCGATTGCCGACATTGTGGAGCAGGCTCGGCGTATTGCCGTGAACGGACAGAAAGAGATTGTCATTACGGGTGTGAATACCGGCGATTTCGGCAAGACGACGGGCGAAAAATTCATCGACCTGCTGCGCGCTCTGAACGATGTCGAGGGCATCGAGAGATACCGCATATCCTCGATAGAACCGAATCTGCTGACTGACGAAATAATAGAATTTTGTGCATCGTCATATAAATTTCAGCATCATTTCCATATTCCGCTCCAATGCGGCTCCGACAAGGTGCTGGCCCTGATGCGCCGCCGCTATACTACGGCGAAGTTCGCCGACCGTATCGCTGCCGTCCGTCGTGCGATGCCCGATGCGTTCATCGGAATAGACGTGATTACGGGTTTTCCCGGCGAAACCGAGGAGGAGTTCCGTCGCAGTTACGATTTTCTCGCGTCGATGGAACCGTCGTTTCTGCATATATTTCCGTTTTCGGAGCGTCCGAATACTCCAGCCGTCGATTTTCCTGACAAAGTGCAGGCTTCGGTATCGACCGCGCGGGTCAAGGAACTGGAGGCGCTGAGCGACCGTCTGCACTTCGAGTTTTGCAACAGATATGTCGGGCAAGTCGCAGATGTTCTGTTCGAAAGCACCGAGCGTGGCTGCATGATGTCTGGATTCACGGGCAACTATGTAAAGGTTAAGGTGCCGTATCGTCGCGACCTGATAAACACTATCTCGCGGGTGGAATTGAAGAGTATCGAACGTTCTTCGTGCGATATTTGCGGGCATATTATTGAA
>CAZESW010000153.1:2067-4577 GCA_964514795.1 uncultured Alistipes sp. | reverse complement strand
GGGCAAGTATTCGGTTTTCGTCCACGAGCGGAACGATATCCGAGGCGATGCTCACGACGAGCAAATCGAGCAGCGGCATGATTCGGTCGAACGGAATGCCGTGCTTCTGTGCATACGCCTGCACGAGTTTGAAACCTACGCCGCAACCCGACAGTTCGTCGAACGGATAGGTGCAGTCGTTGCGTTTAGGGTCGAGAACCGCTACGGCATGAGGAATCTCCTCCGCCGGAAGATGATGGTCGCAGATGATGAAATCGACACCCTTCTGCTTCGCATAGTCCACTTTTTCGACGGCCTTGATACCGCAGTCGAGCGCAATGATGAGTTTCACACCCTTGCGTGCCGCGATGTCGATGCCTTTCACCGAAATACCGTAACCCTCGGTATAACGGTCCGGAATGTAGAACATCAGGTTTTTGTGCCCGATTTGGCGCAGGAACTTGTAAACCAGCGCAACCGCCGTCGTTCCGTCCACGTCGTAGTCGCCGTAGACCATAATCTTCTCGCCGGTCGCCAATGCCTCCTCGACACGCCGAACCGCCTTGTCCATATCCTTCATCAGGAAAGGGTCGTGCAGGTCGGCAAGCGACGGATTGAAGAATTTCCTTGCCTTTTCTACCGTGTCTATGCCTCTTTGTACTAAAAGGTTAGCCAGCACGGGAGCAATCTTCGTCGCTGCGGCAATGCGTTCTGCCGCGACGGTATCGCCCTGTGGCTTGACTACCCATCGTTTCTCTATGGGCATAATCTTCGTTTTTTATATATTTTCGTATATTTTTCATCTTCCGTAAGCGCGGGGACTCGCACCCGCAAATCATTCGTTTACAACCTGCACCTCCTCCGTGCCGAGCAGTCGGGCGAGGTTGCGGGCAAGCAGCCGCTTCACCTCCGCCATATCCGCCGTCGAACCGCATTCGCGCGCTATCGACGTAACGCCCTTGTCCGTAAATCCGCAAGGGTTTATCAGCGAAAACCACCACAGGTCGGTATTGACGTTCAGCGCCAGACCGTGCATAGTCACGAACCGTGACGCCCGCACCCCTATCGCACAAATTTTCCGCCAATTCCGTGCCGTCCCGCTCCCGTCGCGGTCGCATATCCATACGCCTGTCGCTCCGGCGAGCCGTTCGCCGCGGATGCCGTATCCGGCTATCGTGTCGATGACGCTCTGTTCGAGAATCTCGACGTAGCGCCGCAATCCGATGCCGAGCACCGACAGGTCGAGTATCGGGTAGCAGACAATCTGTCCTTCGCCGTGGAAAGTGATGTCGCCGCCACGGTCTATCTTGTAGAATTCCGCGCCGAGAGCCTTCAAACGCTCTCCGTCGGCGAGCATATTGCCCTCCTTGCCGCTCTTGCCGAGCGTGTAGACCGGCGGATGTTCGACGAAAAGCACCCTGCCCGCCGTTCCGTCGCCTGCGCCGTCGCGCATCGACAGCCGGCTGTCGAACAGTTCACGCTGGTAGTGCCAGCACTTCTCGTAGGGCATCGTGCCCAAATCGGCAAATTCGACTTTCATATCTGCTTAACGGATTTCAAGGCCCTTAAAGTCTTTAACGACCTTAAAAAATCACCGTCCTACTTGCGCAGGTTCTGCAAAGCCTCGTCGGCGAGGTACGACGAACGCACGAGCGGTGCGCTCGCGCAAAAGTCGAAACCCATCTCCAAGGCGGTCTGTCGATACCGTTCGAAAGTTTGGGGAGTAACGTATTCCGCAACCGGATAATGCTCCTCTGTCGGTCGAAGGTATTGACCGATAGTCACGATACGCACGCCTGCCCTTCGCAGGTCGGCGAGTGCCGCGACCACCTCTTCATCGCTTTCGCCGAGTCCGACCATCAGACCGCTCTTGGCGGTCGCACCGTGTTCGGCGAGGTATTGCAACGTACGCAACGATGTTGCGTAGGTCGCTCTCGACCGGACAATCGGAGTCAGACGCTCGACAGTTTCGATGTTGTGCCCGATGATGTCGGGCTTCGACGCAATGACCGCGTCCAAAAGTTCGGGCCGTGCATCGAAATCGGAAATAAGGAGCTCAATAGTTGCTTCGGGATTCATCGCGCGGACGGCAGATACTGTCGCCGCCCAGTGTGCCGCCCCCTGGTCGGGGAGGTCGTCGCGAGTTACCGATGTCAAGACAACGTGGCGAAGTCCCATAATCCTGACGCTCTCGGCGACCTTCTGCGGTTCGTCGGGGTCGGGCGGCAGCGGTCGTCCCGTCTGCGTGGCGCAGAAACGGCAGTTCCGCGTACACACGTCGCCCAGAATCATGAATGTGGCGGTGCGTCTGCTCCAACACTCCGCCTTGTTCGGGCATCTTCCGCTGCTGCAAATGGTATGCAACGAGTGGTCTTTCACGATACGGTCCACCTCCGCAAAAGCATCGCTCTTGTGGAGTTTGATTTTCAACCAATCGGGTTTTCTCGCCGTGCACACCTTGCCATAAGACTTCGGCATTTTAAGTTCATTATTTTCCAATTGACGCAAAGATAAGCAAAAATTATTACAAC
>CAZESW010000153.1:0-1967 GCA_964514795.1 uncultured Alistipes sp. | reverse complement strand
ATTTTAAGTTCATTATTTTCCAATTGACGCAAAGATAAGCAAAAATTATTACAACAGCCAATAAAAGCGATTTTTTTGTAGAGGGAGAGCCGCGAGAATAATCAATAAAGCAGATAAGGTTACGCGGCAGGCCCGATGCCTGCCGCTATAAGGTATTTAAGGCAGATAATGCTTCTCGCTCTTTCGGCGACATTATCCACCTTAAACACCTTGCTTACTTTATACTCCTTATTTTTTCGCCGCCCGGGAACTGCCCCACTAATAAAACGTCCCCTTCGGCGCGAAGAGCAGATACCCGAAATTGAACGTCAGATAGAAGTTGTTGTCGTTGCGCAGACCGTATTTGGTGAGCGACAGACTTACCGGCCCGACGAACGAGCGGTAGACCACCGACAGGTCGGCGATATACTGCCACCGTGCGGCATCGGCGAATCCGCGGTCGCGGAACATCGTATAGAATCCGGCACGGACATGGAGGTTTTCGATAATGTGGAACGTCGGCATCACGCCCGCCGCAACATATCGCGCCGCATGGTATTCGGGCATGTAAATCATCTGCGAATGGGTAGTCGGCGCATACTGCGGCAGCGACACGAGCGTCGCCCCGAGGTCGTTGAACCGCGGATGGTCGGTATATACCGCCTCAGCGCTGTAACCGAACGAGAACCAGCGGCATCGCGGAATCTCGAAATAGTGCGACCACGCCACCCTCGCTCCGAGCCAGCTGCGGTGCGACACGAGCCGTTCGGTGCGGCCGACACCCGCTTCGTCGAAATCGGCGTACATCTTGTCGCGGCCGTCCACGAAGATTCCCGACAGCGAAATGCTGTTGCCGCTGACGGGCCACAGCGGATTGTCGAGCGTGCTGCGCCGAACCTGCGCCCGCAGACCGACGAACGAGAAATAGGAAGGGTGGGCATCGCCGCGGAAACGGTAGTAATTCTCGCCGACGTTCACCGTCGCCTGCACGACGCTGCGTTTGGTCATCGCCAGTCCCGCCGACAGCGACAGGAAATTCTCCTTGTGCTTCTTGCGCTGGGTATTGTCGATTGAAGTCAGATTGCCGAAGTTGCCGTAGAGCGTATTGCGCACCGAGAAAATATAGTACAGGTCGAGATACGAAGGCCGCCGCGGCGAAAACGCTATGCGGCCGCCGATACGTCCCGCATTGTAAATCGGCCCCAGATAGAGGTCGAGGTTGGCGGTCATTGCGGCACGACCGATACGGCTGTAACTCACCCCTATGCGCGCCTGATTGTATGCCGTCGAGGAGAGATTGCCGCTGATGGAGAGCCGCAGCGACGGCATCATGCGGAGCATCAGCGACGGACGGAACGAATGCGACACCGAGTCGTAGCGCAGATGCGGATACTCGACCGCGAAATCGTTCTCGGCGATAAGGTCGAACACGCCCGAACGGAACTCGCCGAACGTCCGCAGCGAATCTGTATTCTTTGGCGTCATGACAGCCCGCGCGTACTGCTCCTGCGCATGGCTCAGCCCCGTAATCTCGACTTCGCCCACCTTCATCTCGGGCACTGTGGCACAAAACTCCTCGCGGCGCCGGCGCACCTCGTCACGTGAACGGCGGGCCGGAATCGTCGTCAGAATCTCGCCGATACGCTCCATCGTATCCTCGTAGCCCTGACGTATAATCTCCTCCCCGCGGTCGAAATCGAGCATTCCGGCATCGACCGCACGGTCAATCATCACGTTGCCCTCTTTCGGCAGGTCGTAGTCGGTATCCGCCATAATCAGCATCAACGCTTGGTCGGCAAGTCCGCTGTTTTCGTCCACGGGATTGTTGCCGGAGGTGCATTTCACGCCTATTATATGGTCGGGCGCATGATCGGCGACCATCTGCCGCCACGGAAAATTGTCGTACAGACCGCCGTCGTAGAGCAGCATTCCGCTCCGTTTCAGCGGCTTGAAAACCAACGGAATGGACATCGACGCGCGGATTGCTT
>CAZESW010000152.1:0-4658 GCA_964514795.1 uncultured Alistipes sp. | reverse complement strand
CTTATGGAACCGGACACTCCTATATATAATATGATGCGTTGTTTCGGCCGAATCGGGATACAGAAGAGCGTCGTCGTTCCGCTCGAAGAGGCGATAAACGGCGTCGAGAACATGACCTACATGTCCTCGTCGGCGACGAACAACGGAAATGCGACCATCAACGTCTATTTCAAGCAGGGCACCGACCCCGACATGGCGGCGGTGAACGTTCAGAACTGCGTTTCGCGAGCGACGCGCTCGCTGCCGTCGGAGGTTATCGAGACGGGCGTAACCGTCAAGAAGCGCCAGACCAACATCCTCGAACAGGTGGCGCTTTACAGCCCCAACGGCACCTACGACCGGACGTTCATCGTGAACTACATCAAAATCAACCTCGTACCCGAGATTTCGCGTATCCAGGGCGTCGGCGACATCGAGGTCCGCGGAGCCGATTACAGCATGCGAATATGGCTCAAACCCGACGTGATGGCGCAGTACAAACTGATTCCGGCGGACATCACGGCGGCACTCGGCGAGCAGAACATCGAGGCTGCGACCGGTGCTTTCGGCGAGAACTCCGACCGCACGTTCCAGTATGCCATGCGCTACAAGGGCCGTCTCGAAAAGCCCGAGGAGTTCGAGAACATCGTAATCCGCGCGCTGCCCAACGGCGAGGTGCTGCGGCTTAAAGACATCGCCGAGGTCGAACTCGGCACGCAGTCGTATCTCTACGTCGGCGAGGTGAACCAAAGCCCCGGCACGTCGTTCAGCGTCTACCAGACCCCAGGGTCGAACGCTACGGACGTAATCAACCGCATAGACGCCTATCTCGACAAGGTCAGGGAGGAGCTTCCGGCCGACCTCGAACTGGTCGTGCTGATGAGCGCCAACGACTTCCTCTATGCGTCGATACACAACGTAATCCGCACGCTGCTCGAAGCGATAATCCTCGTGACGCTCGTGGTGTTCGTCTTCCTGCAATCGATGCGCTCGACGTTCATTCCGCTGATATGTACGATAGTGTCCATCATCGGAACGTTCATGTTCCTCTATCTGTTCGGATTCAGCATCAACCTGCTGACACTGTTCGCGCTGGTGCTCTCAATCGGAGTCGTCGTCGATGACGCCATAATCGTCGTCGAGGCCGTCCATGCCAAGTTCGACGCGGGCTACCGCTCGTCCCACAAGGCGGCGATAGACGCAATGGAGGGCATCACCTCGGCCGTAATCACCAGTTCGCTCGTCTTCATGGCGGTATTCATCCCCGTTTCGCTCATCGGCGGAACGTCGGGAGCGTTCTACACGCAGTTCGGACTCACGATGGCTGTGGCGGTCGGCATCTCGGCAGTAAACGCGCTGACGCTCAGTCCGGCACTCTGCTCGATGCTGCTCCGGCCGAAGGATGCCGAGGGCAATACGATAAACAGCACCCTGAAATCGCGGTTCAGCGCGGCTTTCGAGGCGGCATTCTCAGCCGTCCGCCGCCGCTATCTGCGCGGCGTGACGTTCTTCCTGCGCCACCGCTGGCTGTCGGGCGTGCTTATCGCGGCTGCCGTGGCGGCACTCGGATACTTCATGCAGACGACCAAGACGGGACTTATTCCGCAGGAGGATATGGGTACGGTGCGAATCGACGTCAGCACCCCTCCGGGCAGTTCGCTCGCCTATACCAAGAGCGTCATGGACCGTATCGACCGCGACATCGTGCAGAATATCGACGAAGTGCACGCATATATAAATATGACTGGCTTCGGAATGACGACCGGTGCCGGTTCGTCGCACGGTTCGTTCACCATGCGTCTGAAAAACTGGAGCGAGCGCAAGGGCAAGGAGCACAGCGTTTCGGACATCATGAACCGCATCAAGGACTACACGAACAACATCAACGACGCCACCATATTCACCTCGGCGCCGGCGATGATTCCGGGTTACGGCTCGACCAACGGTTTCGAGGTCTATCTCCAAGACCGCAAGGGCGGCAACATCGACGATTTGGCGGCGATTTGCAACGATTTCCTCGCGCAACTGAAAGAGCGTCCCGAAATCGGCTCCGCCCATACGTCGTTCAACCCGAGTTTCCCGCAGTATCAGATTGACGTGGACGCAATCAAGTGCAAGCGCGCCGGCATATCGCCGAAAGAGGTGCTCGCCGTGCTGAACGGCTACTACGGAGGTATGCTCTCGACCAAATTCAACCGCTTCACCAAACTATATCAGGTGATGGTGCAGGCCGACCCGAAATACCGCGTGGACCGTCAGACGCTCAACAACATCTTCGTCCGCATCGGCAACGAGATGGCGCCCGTAAGCCAGTTCGTCACGCTGACCAAGATTTACGCGCCCGAGAATCTCGCCCGCTTCAACATGTTCCCGTGCATCGGCATCAACGGACGTGCCGCCGACGGCTATTCGTCGGGCGACGCCATACGCGCGGTGCGCGAGGTCGCCGCCGAGACGCTGCCTATCGGCTACGGTTACGATTTCGCGGGTATCGCCCGCGAGGAGGCGACGAGCGGCAACAACACGATTTACATCTTCATCGTCTGCATCGTGCTGATATACCTTATTCTGTGCGCGCTGTACGAGAGTTTCGTCATTCCGTTCGCCGTGATTCTCTCGGTTCCGTTCGGACTGTTCGGCAGCTTCCTCTTCGCGAAGATGATGGGACTCGAAAACAACATCTACCTGCAAACGGGACTTATCATGCTCATCGGACTGCTCGCCAAGACGGCGATTCTGATTACCGAGTACGCCGCCGAGCGCCGCCGCGGAGGACTGACCATAGCGCAGGCGGCATTCTACGCCACCAAGGAGCGATTCCGCCCGATAATGATGACCGTGCTGACGATGGTGTTCGGTATGATTCCGCTGATGTTCTCGTCGGGAGTCGGCGCCAACGGCAACAACACGCTCGGAGCGGGCGTCGTAGGCGGAATGCTTGTCGGAACGATTGCGCTGCTGTTCGTCGTGCCGGCACTGTTCATCGTTTTCGAGACATTGCAGGAGCGCATGGTACCACTTAAAACAGAGGAGAAAACAGAGGAGTAATGAAACGACTGACAACCTTATTCATAATATTCGCTGCGGCGATTGCGGCGACCGGATGTTCGGTCTACCGCACCTATTCGCGGCCCGACACAATCACGACCGACAACCTTTTCGGCGAAGGTGTCGGGACCGCCGACGGAACGACGCTCGCCGACATCGACTGGCGCGATTTCTTCACCGACGTCCATCTGCAACGCCTTATCGAGCAGGGACTGGCCAACAACTGCGACATGAAGATAGCGTCGCAGCGCATAGTCGAGGCGGAGGCGGCACTGCGCACCGCACGGCTCTCCTACTATCCGTCATTCGCGTTCGCGCCGAGCGTCGCGACCAACAACTATGTGAACCACTCGGCGAACCAGAACTACCAGCTGCCTGTCACGGCGAGCTGGGAGGTGGACATCGCCGGACGGCTCTGGAACGGCAAGCGTCGTGCAGAGGCGGCATACGAACAGAGCAAAATCTACCGCAAGAGCGTACAGACGCAGGTCGTGGCGTCGATAGCCAACTGCTACTACACGCTGCTGATGCTCGATGCCCAGCTGGACGTATCGCGCATGACGTCGAAGACGTGGAAGGAGAACGTCCGCACGATACGGGCGATGAAGCAGGGCGGTATGACCAACGAAGCGGCGGTTTCGCAGACCGAGGCCAACAGCTGGTCCATCGACGCGTCGCTGTACGACCTCGAATACCGCATCGTGCAGGTCGAGAATTCGCTCGCGCTGCTGCTCGGCACCACGCCGCAGCATTTCGAACGCGGAACGCTGCACGGACAGAAAATCTGCGAACAGCTGCTCGTCGGCATTCCCGTGCAGCTGCTCTCGAAGCGTCCCGACGTACGGAGCGCCGAATATGCTCTCCAACAGAAATTTTACAGCGTCAATCTCGCGCGTGCGGCATTCTATCCGTCGCTGACGCTGAGCGGTTCGGGCGGCTGGATAAACCAGTTCGGGGCTTCAATCGCCTCGCCGGGCAGTCTGCTGTTCTCGTTCGTCGGCAAGCTGATGACCACTATTTTCGATGCCGGTCGCAACCGCGCCAATCTGCGAATCGCCGAAGCGCAGTTGGAGGAGGCGGCGATTACGTTCCAGCAGACGCTGTTGCAGGCGGGCAGCGAGGTGAACAACGCCCTCGCCCAGTGTCAGACCGCACGCAGCAAGACCGACATCCGCAAATACCAAATCGAGGCGTTGCAGAACGCCGTGAGGAGCACGCAGCAGCTGATGCGCCACTCCGACATATCGTATCTCGAAGTGCTGACGGCACAGCAGACGCTGCTTTCGGCGCGTCTGTCGCAGATTGCCGACCGGTTCGAGGGCATTCAGGGAATGATAAATCTCTATCAGGCCCTGGGCGGAGGGGCCGACGAACCCGAAGAAGCGACCGACGAACCCGCCGGGAAATCGCCGAAGAAACGCAAGTCGAAGCGATAGAAACGAATCTAACAAGAAGCCCGCCAGCAAGCGGGCTTTTTTCTTTTAAGGTCGGTCGCTTAAAGTCCGCAACGTCGTTTAAGGGCTTAAATTTTCCCACGAATTACTTGACATCGCCTCGCGGATGTTGTATCTTTGCTGTGTAATTCAATCAGGAGTTTTCCCTGTCATATCGGATTAAAGTTTTCAAGGTAG
>CAZESW010000151.1:0-4673 GCA_964514795.1 uncultured Alistipes sp. | reverse complement strand
ATCAGGATGTTCGCTCGGTAGAGTTGAATCTCTGGCGCAAAATCAAGGATATGGCACTCAAAGGCCGCCGCACGGGACTAGGAATCACTGCCGAAGGCGACATGCTCGCCGCTCTCGGCATCCGCTATGGTTCGGACGAGGCGTTGGAGTTCGCCACCAAGGTTCACAAGACGCTTGCAGTCGAGGCTTACCGTGCATCGGTCGAGATGGCGGGCGAGCGAGGCGCATTCCGGATTTTCGACGCCGAAAAGGAGAAGAACAATCCGATGATTAACCGTATCAGGGAGGCCGACCCGGCGCTCTACGAACAGATGCTCAAACTCGGACGACGCAACATTGCGATGCTCACCATCGCCCCTACCGGCACGACGTCGCTGATGTCGCAGACCACGTCGGGCATCGAACCGGTATTCCGTCCGGTATACCGCCGTCGCCGCAAAATCAATCCGTCGGACAAGGACGTGACGGTTTCGTTCGTGGACGAACAGGGACAGGCATGGGAGGAGTTCAACGTATACCACCACAAGTTCGTGGACTGGCTGCGCATAAACGGCTACGACACCTCGCGCATGAAGACCATCGGCGAAGCCGAACTCGAAAAGTGGGTTGCCGCATCGCCTTACCACAAGGCTACGGCGAACGACATCGACTGGGTGGCGAAAGTGAAGATGCAGGGAGCGATACAGAAATGGGTCGACCACTCGATTTCGGTTACGGTGAACCTGCCGAACAACGTTTCGGAGGAGTTGGTAGCCGAGGTATACCGCACTGCATGGGAGTGCGGCTGCAAGGGCGTAACGGTATATCGCGACGGTTGCCGCGAAGGCGTCCTCGTGGACAAGAAGAGCAAGAAGAAGAGCGAACCGAAATGCGAGTCGGCGACGGGACAGAACAAGCGTCCGAAGTCGATTCCTGCGGATGTGGTCCGATTCAAGAACGGACCGGAGAACTGGATTGCCTTCGTCGGATTGTACGAGGGTCGTCCTTACGAGATATTCACTGGTAAAATCGAGGAGGACGCGATGTTCATCCCGCCTAAAATCACCCACGGAAGCATCCTCAAAGTGCGCGAGGAGGACGGCACGAAGCGTTACGACTTCCAGTACACCGACCGTTACGGCTACACCAACACCATCGGCGGCATCTCGCGTCTGTTCGACGAGAGTTTCTGGAACTATGCGAAGCTGATTTCCGGCGTATTGCGCTACGACATGCCTATCGAGAAGGTGGTTTCGCTCATCGACGGTCTGCACCTCAACAGCGAGAATATCAACACCTGGAAAAACGGTGTGCAGCGCGCGCTGAAACAGTATATCAAGGACGGCACGAAGTCGAAGGGCAAGTGCCCGCAGTGCGGACAGGAGAATATGGCATACCAGAACGGATGTCTCACCTGCATGTCCTGCGGATACTCCAAGTGCGGATAGCGGATATGCTTCTGCGAACAAAATACTGCCGGTGTTCGCCGGCAGTATTTTTGTTCTGGGAAGTGCCGCTGTTTTAGGGACCTTAGGGTCGTTAGGGACTTTAAGGACCATAAGGACGGCAGATTTTCATCTGTCCGACAATTTTTTACAAAGAAAAATCTTTGCGCATGATATATTTTCTAAAAAATATTTATATTTGCAATGTGAAATACTATTTCGCGTAAGGCTATATTAACCACAAAGAATAAATTAACTATGAAAAAATTTCTTTCGATTCTTGCCGTTTCGGTGCTCGCGTTCGCTACCGTGAACAGCGCAGTTGCGGCAGATCAGCAGGACGGGGGCAAGACGCCTCACGTCAAGGGATTTATTTCCAACGGCTTCTGGGATAACTGGGAGATTCAGGGCGGCGTAGGTCCGTCGTTCAACCTCGGTACCGGCAGCGGAGCATCGAACTCCGTACTCGCCAGCGGTTACCTTGCAGTAGGCAAATGGTTCCACCCGGTATTCGGTGTACGGGTTGCAGGTGAAGGCGGCAAGTTCAGCCAGCTCGACCTCAGCGGCAACAAGGTAAAATGGTCATACATCTTCTTCCATCCTGATTTCATGGTAGACATGACCAACTGGATTGGCGGATACAAGGAGCAGCGTGTATGGTCGTCGATTCTCTACCTCGGCGCAGGTGTCGCAGGCGGAGCGTTGAACACTCCAAACAAGCGTACCGCTCAGTTCGTAGGCGACCTGGGATGGCAGAACCGCTTCAAGGTTTGCAAGTCGGTAAGCCTCGACCTGACCGTCGAGTACATGCTCGCTGACGCATCGTTCCGTCCGAAGGCTGTTGCCAAGTCGAACCAATTCCACGGTCTCAACGTATATGTGGGCGCAACTTACCTCTTCAACAAGCGCACTTTCGAGCGTTCGGGCGCAACCGAGAGCGAGGCTAAGGCTATGCTTGCGAACTTGAAGAAGTCGCAGGACGAGGCAGCTGCCGCCAAGGCAAAGAGCAACAAATTGCAGGCTCTCGCTGACCAGCAGGCCAAGGCTCTCGACGCTGCCGAGAAACTCGCTGCCGAGCAGGAGAAGGCTCTGAAAGAGGCTATGGCGAAGAACAAGGCTCAGGCTGCATCCGCAAAAGAGGCTGTCGAGACCGACAACTACGACGAGATGCTGTTCTACGCTTACGGTTACTCGGTACTCAGCGACACCAACAAGAAGCGTCTGGATTTGATTGCAGAGCACATCAAGAACTCCGACAAGCAGGTATTCCGCGTAGACGGATTCGCAGACCCTCAGACCGGTGCGAAGAAGGCTAACGCCCGCCTTGCAGGCAAGCGCGCCAAGATTGCTGCCGACTACCTCATCAGCAAGGGCGTAGACGCAAGCCGTCTGGATGTACGCAACTGCGGAACGACCGAGTGTCCGTTCGGCAAGCCTAACCACAACCGCATCGTAGTTATCTACTAACGGTTCGGGTTTCAGGAAAAAACGGCGGGACGAAATTCGTCCCGCCGTTTTCGTTTAGCGACCTTAAAGACTTTAAAGACCTTAGGTCTTTAATAGCACTACCAAAACACTACCGCCTCGGACGATGCCGTCCGAGGATTTTTGTTGCCGCATGACCTTGCGGGTTCCGACACAAAAGTCCCCCTCACAGGAGGGGGATTTATAGGGAGTGGGTAACATCTGTATACGCGGCTTCGCCGCGAGAGCCACAACCGTCAGTTATCTGAATGCCTGCAATAACTTGATTCGGTGTTAGGTTGTATATAGTTACCTTAGATAATACCCTGTTCGAGCATTGCCTGTGCGACCTTCATGAATCCTGCGATATTGGCACCCTTGACATAATTGATATATCCGTCAGGCTGCGTACCGTATTTCACGCATGCCTCGTGGATGCTCTGCATTATGTAGTGCAGCTTCGCATCGACCTCTTCCGACGACCACGAAATGTGCATCGCATTCTGCGTCATTTCCAGACCCGATGTAGCGACACCTCCCGCATTCACGGCCTTGCC
Organism: uncultured Alistipes sp.; assembly: GCA_964514795.1. Classification (GTDB taxonomy): domain Bacteria; phylum Bacteroidota; class Bacteroidia; order Bacteroidales; family Rikenellaceae; genus Alistipes. The sequence goes on along the minus strand of CAZESW010000151.1, from coordinate 1,228 downwards.
CGGAGCAAAGAGGATTCCCGCATGCTGGAACTCGGCGATAGCCTCCGGCGTACAACCCATGTTGGAAACCTCGGCTGCGCACCACGTTCCGTTGGCGAGCAGCTCCTTGGCATCTTCGCCCGTAAGCTCGTTCTGGAATGCGCAAGGCAGCGCGATATCGCACTTTATGCTCCATGCCTTCTTGTTCGGAGTGAACGTAGCGTCAGGGAAACGCTCTGCGAACGGAGATACGATATTGCGGTTCGACGCACGGAGTTCGAGCATGTAGTCGATTTTCTCCTTGGTCATGCCGTTAGGATTGTAAATCACGCCGTCGGGGCCCGAAATGGCGATAACCTTCGCACCGAGTTCGGTTGCCTTGGTAGCCGCACCCCACGCCACGTTTCCGAAACCGGAGATAGCCACGGTTGCGCCCTTGATGTCGCGACCGGCCTTGTGCAGCATGTGCTGTACGAAATAGAGCGCGCCGAATCCCGTAGCCTCGGGGCGAATCAGCGAACCGCCCCACGTCATACCCTTGCCCGTCAGGACACCGGTGTTGTACTCGCGGGCGAGCTTCTTGTACATGCCGTAGAGGTATCCGATTTCGCGGCCGCCCACGCCGACATCACCCGCAGGAACATCGGTATCGGGGCCTATGTTCTTCCACAGTTCGAGCATAAACGCCTGGCAGAAGCGCATGATTTCGGCATCGGACTTGCCTACCGGGTCGAAATCCGAACCGCCCTTTGCTCCGCCCATAGGCAGCGTCGTGAGAGCGTTCTTGAAGGTCTGCTCGAATCCGAGGAATTTGAGCATCGACGGATTCACCGCCCTATGGAAGCGCAGACCGCCCTTGTATGGGCCGATTGCGCTGTTGAACTGCACGCGGTAACCCAGATTGGTCTGAATCGTACCGCGGTCGTCCACCCACGTTACGCGGAACGTGATTATACGGTCTGGCTCGACCATACGTTCAACGATTTTCGCCTGCTCGAATTCAGGATGCAGATTGTAAACCTCCTCTATCGATTCGAGGACTTCACGCACCGCTTGCAGATACTCGCTCTCGCCGGGGTGCTTGCGTTCGAGGTCGGCCATCAAATTATTGACATTCATAATTGCGTTATATTTTTAATGTACATTTTAGGTAACTATATACGACTTTACACCAAACCGGTTCAGGTAACGTATTCGGAACTCTGACTGTCGTGGTTCTCGCGGCGGAGCCGCGTATACAGATGTTACC
>CAZESW010000150.1:0-4696 GCA_964514795.1 uncultured Alistipes sp. | reverse complement strand
TCATAATGTTTGCTATCTTTTTCATCATTCAGCCGTTTTATTCTTTAACCAACATAAGTGTTTTCACGGTCGTCACGCCGTCGTTGTCGGTAACCTTCATCACGAAGTTGTGCTCGCCGTTTCCGGTGAACGAAAGCAGGCCGAGGAAGTTCGTGATGGAGAACTCTACTCTCGTCTGATTCAGCACTTCGTCGCCGGTAGGGAATCCGAAGTTTTGGAGCGCGGCTGCAATACCCGACTTGTCTTCCAGTTTGCCGGTCGAATCTTCCGACTTCTCAGGATTTACGAGGTCGATGTTGTCGCACAATCCTACGCCTGCGAGTTCCTGCGGCGTCAGCGTGTCGGATGCGATTTGCACCTCGAATGCCTTGATTCCTGCCGGTGCGTCTACCGTGATGTCTACTGTCATGCCGTCCACGATAGGGTAGCGCTTGTTGATGTCGTAGCCAGTCCATGCGATAACCGGTCCGACTTCCTCACCCGGAATGATAATCGTGAGCGTCTTCTCGCACGTGCCGCCCTTGGCATCCTTGACGGTAGCCTTGAAACTGTGCGTACCGGTGAACGCTTTGAGCTGATTTATCTGCGGTCTGAGGTTGAACGCTACGAAATCCTTGCCCTTGATGTCGTCATTGACCGCATAGCCCATGAGTCGGAGCGAGAATGCCACATTGTCCGGTGCGTCGCACATGTCGAACGATGCAGGGAGGTTGTACGTGGCGAGCGACGACATGAATTCGCCGTTGGTCGACGATATTTCGACGAGCATCGACTGTATGGTGTTCACAGCCTCTACGTCGATGAAGAAATCGACGAGGCTGACTCCGTGCGAGTCGAACATGTCTTCGGTGAGCGTAATCGGAGTATCGATATCGTTGTCCACCCATGTGATGGTAGGCAGATTCTCGTCGTCGTCGATGAAGTTCTCGGATATGAACGTCGAGAAGTCGCAGGCGATTTCCTCGTCTACCACCCAGCCGTCGATAGTCGCGTCGATAGCGATGCTTCCCTCGGTCGAGTATTCGATGTAGAGCGTTATGTCGCTGTACTGACCGCCCTTGACATCCTTAATAGTCGCGTTCATCTCGAACTGGCTCGGCTCGGTCTTGCCTTCCGCCGTGTACGAACCCTTGACGAGCACCTCGATGTTGTTCTTCGGCTTCGGAGCGAGGAAATATCCCGAACGGGTCTCGTCCAGCGCGAATACCAGCGAGTTGTCGGCCACCGTGATGGTCGTCGTCGTGTCATCGCTCAAAGCCTCTTTCAGGTCGGCTGAATACGATACCGAAACCTGAATGTTGAGCATCTTGCAGACGAGGTCGTTCAGCGAAGTGGTCTGCTTGCGCGTGATGGTGAACGGTTCGGTAAGTCCGTAAACCGGATTCTCCCATGCGGCGGCAGGAACTTCGCTCGACTGCATCTTGAAGATATAGTTGCCGTGGTCGAGTTCGATATTTTCGGTCGGACGGGCGCCGTATTTGAACGACTTGACTGTCTGCGTTCCGGTAGCATCGAGAATGATGCAGTCGAACGTGTTGATGTCAGGTACTCCGGCTCTCGTCGAGAATTCATGAGCCTCGTTGTCCTCGGCCACATCCACCGGCTTGTGGTCGGTTACGCACTCTACGTTGAGTCCCGCCAGCGAAAGATAACCCTTGTCGGCTTTATTGCCGTTTTTGTCATCGATTTTCAGGTCTTCGTTCATGCAGCCGACGAGCAAAGTCGCAGCGGCCAACGTAAACAATGTTGTAAATCTTTTCATATCTGTAATCGTTATTATCCGTTTAAGCGTTCTCGTTGAGTTCGACCGGCAGTTCGATTGTATCGATTACCTCGTCGTTGAGCGAGATGTTGATTGTTACGCTGCCTGCGTCGTTAAGATCGTACTTGACGATGTGCCGCGTGCGGTCCGAAATGTGGATTTTCTGCGTTTCGAGAGCCTCGGTGATTCCTGTCGCCGCATTTGCCTGACGTATGCAGGTGCAGTCGATTTTCACCTGCTGGTTCGGAGCGATGAACAGGTGCTGTTCGGGATTCTCTTCGAGTGTGAAGGTGTTCGACTCCGTCGTGAGCGTGAAGTCGTGCGAAACGAAATAACCCTTGAAACTGTCCGTCATGGCAATCTCGATAATCGCGTTGCCTACCGTGGCGACCAGTTTCACCTTGGTGGTTCGGTTGCGCTCGAATACCTCGACTCTCTTCTTGGCGAAGAAATAAGGTTTGTCGTAACCCTCCTCGGCGATGTCGCCGTATTCTATCTGCACGTCGTACATTCCCGCCTGGTAGCGCTCGTCCGACGAATAGTCGCTGACGCTGCTCCATGTGCGGTCGTAGTCGTCGCCCGTGATTCTAAGTGTGAATTCCGAAATGTCCGGAACATCGATGTTGATTCCTCCGTCCGCCTGGGTCGAAGCGCTTCTCACTTCACCCGATGCCGACAGGTCCAGTTGCAGTTCGCCCGCTCCGGCAATCTGCTCTACCGTCGTTTTCTGGCAGGCAGCCGCCATTATTGCGACCGATGCGATTAATAATACCCTTTTCATATTCAGTTGATAAATTGTTTGTCTATTGCGCTATTTTTACTTTTATGTTGTCGATGTAGAACCAGTATGTACCGTTGGTCGTACCCGATTTGCTGTCGCTGATGTTTCTCCAAGTCAAACGTGTCGCCGATTCGGCATTTTCTATTATGTACGTTCCGTTGTGCGGAAGATAATCGTATGCACCGTTTGTCTCGTTAATGTATATGTCGTGCGCGAAAGTTCCGGTTTCGCTGCCGCTGTTGTGAGCCGCTGCATCTGTCGTCGAACCGAAGTGGCAGGTTTGACCGAGTTTAGGCGCGGTACCTAAACCTCCTTCCTGACGGCCCATGCCGTAGTCGAAAGTAACCTCGATATTTACCGATACGCCCTCCTTTATATGGGCGATAGGTGCGGAGTCCACTCGGGCGGAGTATCTCGCACTTGTTTCGCGTCGTGCCGCGAGTCGTATCGAAGTTCCCGCCTGCGCGCCGATTCGTCCGCCAGTCCAGCCCGAAAGGAACGATACTGCGTTTTGGTTGCCGGAACTGAAACCTCCTGTATATGCGTCGTGTGACGAAATATTCTCCACTCCCGAGAAATCCTCGAAGAACAGATACGGAACATCGACCGGCTTGGCGATGATATTCTTGGTGTAAGGCGTTATTGCGGGCATCGTGAAAGGCTGCTCGACAATCGCGTGTTCCGACTCGAAACGCATCTTGAACTGCTTGCCCGAGAACATATCTGCGTTGAATGTACCCTCGTAGGAGAGCGTGTATTCGTTCTCGGCATTGACGGGAATCGTTTTGAGCACGTTGCCGCTCTCGTCTATAATCGAAACGGTCTGCACCTCTTCGCCGAGATTGTTGTCGCCGACCGACAGCGTAATCTCGGTCAGACGGTACAACTCCGGAATCGCAATCGACATCGGCGTGAGATGCGCCTCCTGCGCGTTTTTCTCAACGGTTATCGTGCGCGGGAACGAGGCGTAGCCGCCCGAATATGCTGTGTAGGTGATTTCTCCCGAAATGTCGGTCGGGAATATCATGCCCCACACCGAATCACCCTCGTCGGCTCCTTCGGGAATGTCGAGCGACAGCATGTTCGAGCCGTTCGACAGTACGGCGGGTGCCGACGGGTCTGTTATATCGACCGTCACCTCGCCCGTCACCTCGGTCGGGAACTCGAATTCCAGCCGTGTAATCGGCATTCCGAGCATGTTGGCACCCCTCGGTATGTTCACTTTCAGCGTGTGCATCTTGTGGCTGAACGCGAAATTCATCTCATTGAGTTTCGCATCGGTAAGCGCGCCTGCGTTCTCTGCGGGACGTGCCACCATTATGTCGCAGCCGCCGTTGAACCGACCCGCCGACTGCACCTGCGGCAGTTCGTATACGGCGGACGTTCCGCTGACCGATTTCGGCTCCGGATACGTCGCGTAATATGTGTAACTGCCTTCTGCCATTGGCGTTATGTCCGCCGTGAATATCGCCGTCGCTCTCGTGTCGTCGTAGCGCAACATCGTGAATGCCTCGCCTTCGAGCGCATATTCGCCGTCCGTAGCGGCTGCCCATACGGCAATTTTGTCGCCGCCGGTCCATATTGCGGTCGTGCCGTCGTCGGCAATGGATGTCCGGGCATTTATTTTGAGCGATTGCCCTATCGACACATGCACTTTGCCGTCGCCGGACACCGTCGAATTGTACTCTTTCGAGCAGGCGTTCAGCATCAGCATACAGGCCGACAGACATAAAATATAGAATGATTTCATGTTCATATATCGAAATTCGACGGCAAAAATAGAAACATATACCTTATATGTAAAATATTTTCAACGAACCCGCCGATTTCTTCAACGAACCGGAATTTAAAAAAACTGTTCAGATGTCGGAAATGGCGCGAACCCCGCCCACTCTCGGTTTGGCGTCGGATGATTGGGCGGGAACGGGCTGTAAGGTGAATAAAATAATGCGGCAGACTAAAAAGCCTGCCGCTGTAAGGTGTTTAAAGCGGATAATGATTCCCGCAGTTTAGTCCTTCGGCGACATTAGGCACTTTATCTACCTTATTTGCCGCTGCCGCAAACTGCCCGCTTATTTCAGATATTTGTCGAGCCAGCCGAAGAATTCGCGGTTCCAGACCAGAGAGTTCTGCGGCTTGAATACCTGGTGCGC
>CAZESW010000149.1:0-4703 GCA_964514795.1 uncultured Alistipes sp. | reverse complement strand
AATGCTCCCCGAATACGCCCGACACGGCCGATGCAAGCACCGACTTGCCATTCGAGCCGGGGCCGATGAGGTAGCAGACGTATTCCACTTTCACCTCGTCGCGGTCGAGCAACAGAGAGCCGCAGAACTGCTGGAAAGCCTCGCGAGCGTCGTCATTGGGAATGATACCTTCTTTCTTATCCGCGAGCTTCGTATCCCACAGCCGACAAGGATTATTACCGATGCCGAACTTCGCCGCACCATCCTTATAGCACTGCTTTGCGTCTTTGTACTCGATGTCGAGGGAAATATAAGGGCAATACTGGATGCCGAATCCTTTCAACTTGCCATCTTTCAGGTCGAATATACCATTTGTGAAGGCGATATACCGACGATTAGGTTTATAGAGGTACTCATCGCTGCTCATCACACATTCGACGCATTCTTTGGCGATATTCTCGGCGCATTTACTCAAATACCACACACCAATATCGAGGCTCCGCAAAGTCCGTTTAAGAAGCTCTTTCATGAACTTGTCAGCCTTACTCTCGACAGCCTCGTAGTACTGGCCATTGTAAGCGTAAAGCGTTTGTCCATCATTGCTAGCCAAAAACAACTTCTTATCGGAATGGCATATGAGACGTTCGGCCAGTTCGCACAAGATGAGTTCCCGCGAAACCCAATATCGTTTATCGTATTTCCCAAGTCCCCGGAGCTTCGGTGTTCTGCTCTTGGCGTGCTCCGCAGAATATACCTTCTCCATAGCCTCTGAAAGCCAAGAAGTGAGATACTCGAATGTTTTGTGACTTGTCATGCTGCAAACATACTACAAATCAATATAATATGCAACATTTATTAAAGTAAAACATGCAAAATGCGTTGTGTAATACACTTAACTACACGAAAAAATATAAACGTAATAATCTGAAAATCTATGCATTAATATATTTAGTGTAGTATATATAGATATTTTTTTCAATAGCCAACTTTTCTTAATTTTCTAATGATGATAGTTATTATATGATAGTTTATCGAAAAATCCTTACACTGTTACACTAAATTAATATAAAATAAAGATTATTAACCACTTAACAACTGTGTTTCGATTGTGATTCAACATACACAACAAATACACAAATAACCCTATATATTTTCGTATGTTGTTGTTTTACATAGTATTACGACTTCTGAAAAAATGATAAAAAAATTTTTCTGGGTCACATCCCCGCTCGCGCGTTTTGTGATTCATTTTACCCCCGGCACCCCTTATGTGCCCCTTTTTATGTACTATATTCCAACGTGTTACGTGAACGAAACGACCGTATAACACATAAAACACCCTCAAAATAGCCAAATTTTTGATAATCAATAAGTTATGTTATTCTTTAATTATTAAATAATTGATTTTCAAAGCGTTACGATATTCCTTTTTCATGGTTCAATCTTTTGTGCTATTTATGCCCTGCGTCTGCTGGTTTGCGGGTGTCTGCTCTATGGGTTGGACGGTGTGTGTTGTTGTCGACGTTTTCCGTTGCTCTTCCTTTTGTCTGTTGGTTCGTCGGTTTCGGGTTCGGCTTCTCGTGGTCGTGTGCTTACGGGTATGCTCGGTGTCGCTTTCCGATTGTCGGGGGTTTATGGTTCGAATGATTCGATTTTCTTTTTTGTCGGGAGGCCTCCTACAAAATTTCTTTGTTGGTGTTTGCGGGATTTTTTCGGGTGTTCATCGGCGGAATTTGGAGTGTTTGGAAATGGCATCTTTTTATTTAATGCGATGATTGAAAAAAAGTTGTTTAAATATTTGGATTTCATTTTGAAATGTGTTATCTTTGTATTGTTGAAAAGGAGGTAATAATACCTCGAACGTTCTTTGAAGATTGAAACAAAAAAGCCCCGAACGAATCGGGGCGGGTGGTGGGAACTCACCTATAAAAAGCGGTTCCCAAAAAGCTCGAAACTATGAGACTCACAATTTCATGGAAGTTTAGAAGATTCCGATTTCGGTTAACGATTTGGAACTAATCTAAACAAGGGGTAAAGCGGTTAAGAGCCGCGCCCCTTTTTCGAGCTCTTTTTTTGAAAAAATCGACCTTTCGCAAATACTTTCGCGAGGACTCGCGAAAGGTCGAACAAATAAAACCAGTTTAACCAATTAAAAAGAGGTCGCCCCGACTTTACAGGGGCAAAGTTATGAAAAACATTTTGAATATGCAAAACGAAACTTTAACGCCCCGCCAAATCGCCGCTGGGTACTACGATGAAGAGTACAACGATGTATTTTTTTCATCGGTTGCTGAAGCTGTCGAATACATCGAGCAGCACAATAGCAGCGACGACCACACCGAAAAAGAGTTGAACGGTGCCCTTATGTTCGGCCTCGGTATTTACGCTTACGCGGACCTCGTTACGGTATCCGGTGTTGCAGATTGCAGTGAATCGAACAACCCTTTTTATCACTTCAAAAATTCGGAGGAGGTACGCCGGTTCGTCGAGTATCTGCAAAAGGCGGACGGATATTTAGAAGCATGCTAAATTCATCGTTGTGCTATCGACGTTACCGGGCTTTCCTTTTCTAAATTTCAAAACATCTCAAACAATGAAAACTACCAACGAACACGGAACAGTAATCGGCTATCTGGTACCTAATACGAACTTTACGAAAAAAGGCGAATATAAAGCCACCGAACTCGATTCGCAGAAGGAAAGCGCTGATATGCTTTTGCAGGCAATCGACGGAAACTATTACACACTGAAACTAAATCGACCTATCGAGGTCAAAGGGCGCGGCGTAAAGAATTACGGTAATAATGTTATAGCAGTTACCGAACGTATCTACAACCAGTTGCAACAGCAATACCGTGTTATGTGCGATTTTTAGGCGTCTATATAAAAATGCAATATAATAACATTACCGGCTATGAAAATATATAGAATACAGTATAATGCGGACAAGTTGTTAAAGATCGGCGAAACGATTCGCAACCGATATTTTACGACTATTGAAGGGGCAAACGAAGTATTTGACGCCTGCAAATCTGAAATTAATTTATCAAACGGTGAATTTATCGCACTTGATTCGCTGGATATTACACAATCCGATTTAGTATGCGGAGAGTTGAAAATAAAGATTTGCGAGACTTTGAGATATTGGAGCGACGACACCAAGATAAACATATAGAGCCGTTCGGGCGGCTATAAATAGACCTTAGGCCTGAAGCGTGCGCCGGAGTTCCGGCGCGGTGGTAAAAATTAAATAACCTCTAAAAAATTATTATTATGTCATTTCTTATTATTGTCATCTGCTTTTTTGCTTGGTTCGGTGAAGCGCTCAAAAACGGTGCAAAAATCAAGTAATTAACACCATCGACCCCGCGCGAAGAACGATAAGCGGAGCGACACCGCCGCGGGGTGCAACAACTAACACACACAATTGAAAACATTAAATTACAAAGCAATGAAACCTATTAAAATAAACTCATTTGACCAAGTTAACGCACTATATCATAATGGCGTTAATATCTGCATCGGTTGCTATTATGAACACGCAGCAAGTTGCACCCTTGAACAATTCGGCGAATGCACAAAACAATGTGCGAAATATGCTAAAGATATAAAAACGATAAAGGAAAAGGTATGAAAAAACATCCCCGCCTCCGGCGAGTTCGCGGGGGGGGCGGCACTTCAGCGGGGAACAAGTGGATTATTAGACCCCCTGAATTATTGCAGAAACTGCCCAAATTTCGCATTTGTCAGCCGGCGCGATAATCCCAGTGCCTTTGCTGGCTGATGCGGTAAAAACGTCTATTTTGCCATTGGCAGGGGCAAACTTGCCTTACTGGCAGCATCTGCCGAATTATGGCTACTGGTAGTGTCGGCCGAACTCGGGGCACTGGTAGGACTGACTGAATTAGGAACTTTTAGTAACTTTACGACCAAAAAATTATGACAGCAAATAACCGACCATATGTATTATGGCGCCGCGTATCTACCAAGCAACAAAATGATAGCGGTCTTGGACTGGACGCACAATTGAGCATCGCCGAATATTTCATGCATAGCGAGCCTATAAAAGTGTTTACTGATGTTTATAGCGGCACAAAACTGGCAGAATGCCCCGACCTGAAAAATGCGATACAGTATTGCAAGAAATATGATTATTTGCTTGTCATTGCCAAAACTGACCGATTCCGTAATGCGCAAGAAGCACTTGCAATTCTCAACGAAATAGGCGAGGGTAATTTATGTTTCTGCGACCTTCCGACGACAGACCGCACCGTACTTACCATGATGTTTGCCATCTGGGAACGTCAGGCAATAATGGGGCGCATCAATACTAAAAAAGCACTTGACGAAAGGCGCAAACAGTTGAACAAGTCGGGATATTGGATAAGCAAGTCTGGCCGCGTGTGTACGCATTTCGGCAGACCTGCCACTCGCATTGACAAAAACGGTAAGGAAATATACGATATGTCCGAGGCTGTTAATGCGTCGGCAAAATCACGCGCCGAGGCTAAAATAACGTGGCGCGAACAATCTAAAGCCGTGCAACGTGCATTGCGTAAGTATGCAGAGGGATGGACGATTACACAGATCGCTGCCGACCTCGGCGAATTGTTCGACGAGAACCCCGATGATTATTGTACCTCGACAGGCTGCAAGCCGTCGAAGGGTACGGTGTCAAAATGGCTGCGTGAAGCGAATCCCATTGCACTGGTAGTATAGACCGA
>CAZESW010000148.1:0-4704 GCA_964514795.1 uncultured Alistipes sp. | reverse complement strand
GTTTTCGTTTTCGAGGGTCAAAGATAATCAAATCGGAGGAAATATCCGCAATTTCGTCCCCGGTAATTTTCGGCGAGAGGCGGCAAAGCATCCGCGCCATTTTAATTTTAGTGTTTTTCGGGCGATGCCTCACAATGATGGAAACGGTGCTTACAAAAGGTAAAATAAAGTCCTTAAAGTCTTTAAGGTCGTTAGGGACTTTTAAAACCTTAACGTCATCAGGGACTTTAAAGACCTTAAAGCGACGAACAAAAAATTCGTCGCGCGACTTTAATGGCATTGAAGACTTTCGCAACGGGGTGGGTATCGCATGGTTCGCGAGGAAAATTCGACGCACGGAGAAATAAATATCGGAGTTTTCGCGATTTTTTATTAAATTTGCCCGATTATATCTCCTTACGCGGAAGGCGGCGGAGAATAAACTGCACATTTTCATAAAACAGACACACAATGGCGAAAGTAATAGCACTCGCGAATCAGAAAGGCGGCGTAGGAAAAACCACGACGGCGATAAATCTGTCGGCATCCATAGCACTGCTCGGCAAAAAGGTTCTGCTGCTCGATGCCGACCCGCAGGCGAATGCGACTTCGGGATTGGGATTCGACATCAATCTCGACGGAATATACGAGTGCATATCGGGCGAAAAGAGGGCCGACGAGGTAATCGTCAAGAGCGAGGACGTAAAGAATCTGTGGCTGCTGCCGTCGAGCATCGACCTCGTGGCGGCGGACACCGAACTGCCCAAGATGGAGAATGCCCACCATGTAATAAAGAGCATCATCGACAGCGTGCGCGACAGGTTCGACTACATATTCATCGACTGCTCGCCGTCGCTCGGATATACGACCGTCAATATTCTGACCGCGGCCGATTCGGTGATGATACCCGTGCAGTGCGAATATCTCGCGCTCGAAGGACTCAGCAAGCTGCTCAACACCATAAAAATCGTAAAGAGCGGACTCAATCCGTCGCTCGAAATCGAAGGTTTCGTGCTGACGATGTACATGCGCAACAGGCTGAACAATCAGGTCGCGAACGAGGTGCGCGAACATTTCGGGCCGCTCGCCTACGACACGGTGATCCAGCGCAACATCCGTCTGGGCGAGGCTCCGTCGCACGGAAAGCCGATAATGCTCTACGATGCCTCGGCGGTCGGTTCGATAAACTACCTGACGCTGGCGAAAGAGTTCCTGAAAAGAAATCGTAAAAAGCAATAAATATGAAACAGAAAGGATTAGGCAGAGGTCTGGATGCCATATTCGGCAACGACTCGATAGATGTCAAGGCAAAGCCGATGGCGGAAATGACCGAAATCAAAATCGCCGACATCATCCCCAACCCCACCCAACCGCGTACGCAGTTCGACGAGCAGGCTCTCGAAGAACTCGCCGACTCGATTCGCGTGCTGGGACTGATTCAGCCGATAACCGTCAAGAAAGACGGCGACAAATACCTTATCATCAGCGGTGAACGCCGTTGGAGGGCTGCACAGGCGGCAGGTTTGGAGAGTCTGCCGGCATATATCCGCGACGTGGACGACACCAATCTCCATGCTATGGCATTGGTCGAGAACATCCAGCGTCAGGACCTCAACGCGATAGAGGTCGCGCTCGGATTGCAGCGGCTTATCGACGAATGCGGACTGACGCAGGACGCACTGGCGGACAAGGTCGGCAAGAAGCGTTCGACAATCGCCAACTACATGCGTCTGCTCCGGCTGCCGGACGAGGTTCAACTCGCAGTCAAGGAGGGAATACTATCGATGGGGCATGCCAAGGCGATTGCATCGGTCGAAAACCGCCGGCAGCAACTCGCCCTGCTGAAAAAGTGCATCAAGAACAACATGTCGGTGCGCCAAATCGAGGAGGCGGCGCGTGCGCTCGCCGAGAAGGTCGCACGCACGGCCGAACCGACGGCGGAGGAGGAGTATCCGGAGTCGTACACCCGTCTGGTAGAGTATTTGGAGAAGTTCTTCTCGCAGGACATCAGCATAAAGCGCGGCAAGAACGGCGGCGGAAAAATCGTAATCGATTTCGCCGAAGACAAGGATATCGAACGGTTCATCGAACGGTTCGCCGAGAAACGATAGGCAGACGGAGGGATAATGGCAGCGAACGGGATAAAAGGCCTTTGGCTCAAAATAATATTGGCAGCAGCGGCGATAGCCGTATGCAACGCGACGTATGCGCAGCAGTTCGGCTTCGGCAGGCAGTTGCGCGGACACCGCACGGTGATTCGCGGCGGTCTGATACAGAAGGTCGATTCGCTTGCACTGGCGAAAGCCGATTCGGCACGCGTCGCCACACTCGCCGACTCGCTGTCGAAGATTCCCGCCGATTCGCTGTTCGCCGTATCCGATTCGCTGCGGATGATGCTGCCCGATTCGATACGCCGCGACCTGTTCGCAGCGGTTCCTGACTCGCCGGCAACAGACTCTTTGGCAATCGACTCTTTGGCCGGTGACTCGGTGATGCTGACCGAAAAGCAGTTACGTCGTCAGCAGCGACGCGAAAACCGCCAACCGCTGTTGAGCGATTCGATGGCACTGCGCAAGGTCTGCTGGGCATCGCTCGTTCTGCCCGGTTTCGGACAGATTTACAACAAGCAATACTGGAAACTGCCGATTCTTTACTCCACCGTCGGTGCGTCGCTCGGAATGTGCATCTACGAAAACAGCAAGTACAAGCCGCTGAAAAAGCAGTTCGACCTGATGACCGACAAGAGTTTGATACGAACCGAGGAGTTGAACTCGTTGCAGGCACGGATGATGAAGCACAACACTTGGCAGCAGGTGTTCATGATTACGACCATCGCTTCGTACCTCTATTTTATTGGCGATGCAGCCGTCTGCTACTCGACCAACGAGGTTTCGTCGGTGAACAAGGCGACGACGCTCGCCACGATATGCCCCGGAGCCGGACAAATCTACAACAAGAGCTACTGGCGCGTGCCTATCGTAATCGGAGGTTTCGCCACGACGATATACTGCGTCGACTGGAACAACCGCGGCTACCAGCGTTTCAAGAAGGCGTACCGGCTGAAATACGACTACGACCAGAACCCCGACAACTACCCCAACGGTGCGCAGGACGAGTTCCGCGGACGATACTCGGCGTCGTTCCTCAAAAATCTGCGCGACAGTTACCGCCGTAACCGCGACCTGTGTATAATCGTGACGGCGGGACTGTATATCCTGCAAATCGTCGATGCCCATGTGGACGCCCATCTGCGCGACTACGACATTTCGGACGATCTGGCGGTGAACATCCAGCCGATGATAGACTACAACTACAATCCCGCGCTCAGGTCCAACAGCGCCGCGTTCGGCATGAGCCTCAACTTTACATTCTGATGAAGCCCATACTCAAATCAGCCGTTCTCGCTCTCGTCGCCATATCTTTCGCAGGCACATGTTTCGCCGCAGCGACAAACGAAGGACGACGCAAACGCAAAATCGCACCGAAACCCGTATACGACACCATCCGCGTAGTCATAACCGACACCGTGCGCATAGAGCCTGTCGCTCCGCAGCGAATTGACACGCTCCGCACGTCGCTGTCGCCTGCCGATATCGACTCGCTCGTCGAGGTATGGCAGACATTGCAGGCACAGCAGAGCGAACACCGCTTCTTCGCTCCGTATTCGGAGGAAACGGAGTCCGAGGAGTCGGTTCCCGCAGATTCGCTCTACCGTTCGCGACTGCAAGACCTCGTGTCGCCCGTACACCTGCCATACAACTACATAGTCCGCGGATACATAAACCAGTATCTCAACGGACGTTGGAGTGCACTGGGACGTATTGTGGCGTTGTCGAAATACTATTTCCCGATTATCGAGGAAGAACTCATCAATGCCGGTCTGCCGGTCGAACTGCGCGCACTGCCGATTATCGAGTCCAATCTCTCGACGCTCGCGGCTTCCCGAATGGGAGCCGTAGGAATGTGGCAGTTCATGCCTTCGACGGGCAAGAATCTCGGTCTCGAAATAAATTCGCTCGTCGATGAACGCTGCGACCTGATACTCTCCACCCGTGCCGCATGCCGGTTTCTGAAAGACCTATACCGCATCTACGGCGACTGGTCGCTCGCCATCGCGGCCTATAACTGCGGGCCGGGCAACGTGAACAAGGCCATCGCACGGGCAGGAGCGAACTGCAAGACATTCTGGGACATATACGACTATCTGCCGAAAGAGACCCGCGGATACGTGCCGAAGTTCATCGCGGCATCCTACGCATACGCCTATCACAATCTCCACGACGTGCGAATCGAGCCTGCGCCGGAATGTATCGCTACCGACACGGTAACGATAAACAGGGTAATGCATCTCGGGCAGGTCGCCTCGACGATAGATATTCCGCTCGAAACGCTGCGGCAGCTCAATCCGCAATACAAACTCGACATCGTGCCGGCTTCGCGCAAGACCTACGCACTCACGCTGCCGGTTCGCTATCTGTCGAAGTTCGTCGAAAACCGCGATTCGATTTACAGCAAGGATTCGCTCTATCTGAAAGAGTATCTGAATCCGGCGAATCTCGAAAAACAGCGCGCCACGGGTGTCGGATATATATATAAGGTAAAGGCGGGCGACAATCTCGGACTTATCGCCAAGCGCAACCGTGTTTCGGTCAAAGACCTTATGCGCTGGAACAATCTCAAATCCACGACCATCCGCATCGGCCAGCGACTGCGCATCGAACGCCC
>CAZESW010000147.1:0-4715 GCA_964514795.1 uncultured Alistipes sp. | reverse complement strand
TCGTTCGCATTCAACGGCTACCTGCCCGTCAAGGAGCCCGACCGTTCGCGGGCCATCAAACGTTTCGAGTCGCGTGCAATCGCCGAGCATCAGTCGCAGGCATTCATCGAGGCGCCGTATCGCAACGTGAAGCTTGCGGAGCAGATTCTGCGCACCTGCGCTGCGGAAACCCGCCTGTGCATCGCCTGCGATATTACGTCGGCTTCGGAATATATCCGCACGGCATCGATAGGGGAGTGGCGCAAGTCGGGCATCCCCGACATTCAGAAACGCCCGACGATTTTCGTCCTCGGCCGATGATGCTTTCGCAAAGCCGCCAAGACTTTAACGACCCCTTATCGTTTCCGCACCGGAGATTTTTTTGCCCGAAAAATATCGGAGTTCAAAATTTTTGATTACATTTGTACCCGAACATACAAGTAAGAGGAATCGACTCTTATATCATTTGTGGAAACCGGAGAACCTTGCAAGAGGAGTTTTAATAGTTGATATAGGGTTGCATCTTTTCCCTGTATTCGTGCACGCTTATTGCATGTGCGACAGATATAGGGACGCAGTGTAACTTGAAAACTATTAAACGTTTCTCCGACGGTCCATAAGTAGAATGGTTTGCGCTGCGTCCTCTATTTTTTATAATCTTATGGAAAATAAAGGTTGGGAACGTATCGAAACCATCATCCGCGAGTCGGGTATGACCGTCAATTGTTTTGCCCATACTATCGGGCTTAAATCAGGAGAAAATCTTTATCGAATCAAACGTGGCTGCAACAATGTAAGCCGCCGTATCGCCGAGCATATCCATGCGTATAATCCAAAATATCCGGTGTCGTGGATAATGTGCGGCGGCACTATTCCGGATGTCGAGGCTCCGATGAAGAAGCTGCCGGTGTACCGCGAGGAGATTACGAGCCGCGGACGCAAAACGCCGACAGACTATATCCTGGTACCCGAATCATCGTTCCATAACGTCGATTACGCTACGTTCACTCCCGAAGGCGACAGCTACTCGATTCACTTCCACCGTTACAGATACAAGAAAAGAAAGTAGGCGGCAGAACCGAGGTCGCAGATTGCTTTTCCCTGAGAAACCCTAAGGATCATAAGGTCGTTAAAGTCTCTAAGTCCCTATAATGTCGTTCAGCAGGTGCATTCGCACCATAAAACGGCATTGCCCGCCCCGAATTTTATTGCCGCGAAATAGTATTCTCGTATTTTTTATTTACTTTTGCGCAATACAAAACATATTTGCCTATGAAACATTAGCGTACATCGATACGCACATTTTAACATATTGAAAAAGCGTTTTAGCTTTATTCTTTGCTGTATTGAAGTTTGGCGACTAAAAGACTTGAAAAGAATAAATAGCGGAAATGCTCGCGCTTATCGGTGCGGGCTTTTGGTTATTCTGTCAAGTCGGGTTACGCCAAACACCTAATACAGCAGGAATACACTGAAAGTACCGCGCTTTTTTATGTGCGTATCTCTCCCGACTTTATCAAGGTACTGACGGAGTAACCCGAAAAGCCGTTAAGTGAGTAAGGAGACAGAAATTAAATACAAAAAGAAAATGAAAAAGTTATTTTTATTCGTTGCTTTGACAGCAGCAATTTCGTTCTGTGCATCTACGTTCAATTCCTTCGCTTCGTCGAACGACACTGCTGTAACTGCCAATGCTCCGGCATATTGGCAGGGGTATGCACGTGCTTACGATGGTTATGTATATATAACCGTATATCAATCTTATGGTCAGTGCAATTCTTTCTATGCAGAAGTTTCCAAATGGCAACACAAGGTCGGATGGAATGATTTTGTGGTAGATGATGTTAATAATGAGCAATGCACTGTAAAATACAGCGAGTATAAAAAGCAATATTATGTAACATTTAGAGGAATGGACTATTTCTTCAATATGTAAATCTCATCGTCGAAAAACAATTAAAATATGCTGCCTTAATCGGGCAGCATATCTTAATTGTATCATTTCAGGAATTATACTAAGAGTCATCGCGAGGACCTGCATTCGGATTGTTGGATGATACCCGAAACGGTCGATGCAGGACCGTGGCGATCTACCGCTGTCGGAAATAACCGTGCGAATACCTGTTGCGTCATTCTAAGCTCCGCTCAGAATGACGGAATAGAAACTAGGAATAACGGAATGGAGGTTCAGAATGACAGGAGAGAGGCAGAATGACAAATACACAATGGTAGATGCTCACGTCGAACCTGCGGCTCTCCTCAGCATGACGAGTTTATTTAATGTCCCTGCCGCTGTGCTACTCGGCATCCTGCCGACTATCCGATTTCCTCGTCGTACAGTGTGTCGAAGATTCTGCGCAGGTCGTCGGGACGGCGCAGCAAATCGCGCAGAGCGGCCAGTTTCCGCCCGTTCTCAGATTCGGGAATCCACAGTTTGAGATAACCGCCCTCGCCGTATTTCTCCGCGATATGCGCCATGCAGCGGTCGAAATGCTGCGTACGGTCGAAATCGGGGTTGTGGTCGATGCCGTAGCGTATCGTGCGCCGGATTACCGTCTCCGTGTCGAGACAGCGGTCGGCCTCCGCCACAATGCGCCCGTATATGCTGCGCGGTTCGCGCTCAGCCGATGCCCGATGGTCCTCGACCGCCTCGCACATCGTCGCAATCTCTCCTTCGTCGAACCAGCGGCGCAAGGTCTTGTCTGCCCGCAGAATCTTGGCCGAAGCCGTGTGGTGTCTTTCGCGGCCTTCGCACAATCCCGTATCATGATATGCGGCAACGGTGTATACCATTGCCGCATTTACGTCATAATTACGCGCTATATCCATGCTTTGGGCGATAACCTGCATCGCGTGGTCCGTGCCGTGCGCCTTGTCGAACCCGTCGTAGCGGGGGAGTATCTCCGTTTCGACGTAACGGCGCAAATCGTCGTCCACAACAGCGGCGCGGTTAGTCGTCATAGTCGTATAGGAGCTCGAAATCGTCTATCCACATAATCGAATCGGAACTGCCGACGAAGTAGTCGCCGTAGCGCGAACTCGTGCATACGATGATTATATGGGTAGGCACGCGGTCGAACGAACGGTATTCGAGCGGAATATCGAACTGGAACCAGTCGCACGATTTGTCGAACTTCAACTCTCCGTAGGCGATTATGCCCTCGTTCGCCGAGTTGAAGAATGTCGCCTCGTTGCGCGTGTCGATAAGTATCGGACTCTCCGGTGTACCTCCGTAGACGTTGGAGTCCCAGTTGCCGATGGTGATGTATATCACGCCCTCGTCGTTGTCGCCCGTCGTCGGCGTCTTGCCGTTAGTGCCGCCTGTCGGTATGCAGTTGATGACTCCCTGCTGATATTTCACCCAGCCTTTCAGCCGTGTCGGACGCTGCGTGTACGGGCGTCCGAACCGAACCAGTCCGTTAGTGCCGACCACTCCCGCGAAATCTCCCGTGAAGTAGTTTCCAGCCGCGAACTTGCCGATTCCCATGAGACTTGCCTTCTGCGACCACAGTTGGGCGCACCGTCCTGTCGCACCTTCATGCAGCGTTCCGCTGAACGGTGTCGTCAGGTTGATGCCCGTAACTTTCGAACCCGGGTTTCCGGTTCCCCACCAAGCCTTGTCGATGGACGAGAACGGATAGTAGGTGTCGTCGATTATCGTCCACTCCTCGAACTCCGCATTCGGCAGCGGGAACAGCGTTCCGGTCGCAGCCGTGCATACTGTGGACTCCTTCGTGCCGTCGTCGGATACCGCGTAGCCCATAACCTCATATTCGGTCTCCGGTTCGAGGTGGCGCAGTACCGCCTCTATGGTTCCGCCGGTCGAGGTATACCAGCTGTTTTCGGCCTCTTTCCACTCGCCGTCACCGGCTTTTCTGTAACGGAATCCGGTCTGCGCTCCGTCCACACCGACAGCCCGCAGCCAAATAACCTCCGAACCGGCTACGATGCGCGTAATGTCGATGTCTATCTCTTTCGGCTCGACCGTAAGACGCCAAATATCCCGGCGTCCGTAACACTCGACCATCGCCGTCAGCGTGTGGTCGGCATTGTCGAAATTGCGGAACGTATCGGCTTCGGGGTAGTCGTACTCCGGTTTCGGGCCGAACCGCAGGTTGGTGACCGTAACCGTGTCGAGTCCGAAGTCGGAGCGGCGGTAAACCGTAGCCATCTTGCGCTCGATGTCCCATTCCGTCTCGCCGATTTGTCCTATGACCGTGAATCGGCGGTCGATGGTCTGTGTCGCCGTGATTTTCCACTCGTAGTCCTGATACATCGACAGCGTGACGTATTGCGGATAGCGCATGTCGTGCTTTCCGGTTATATCCTTCGACGGCGTAGCGCCCTCGGTGTAGGTTATGCCGGTGATGTTCACATTGAGTATGTCCGTATTCTCGGCGAGCGGAATGTTCGCCGTGCGGTTGATGCGGTCGATGGTGCATTCGCCCGACGTGCCCTCGACGGTGAGCGACGTGATGTCGAGCTCGACTATCGGATAGGGTATGTCGTTCTCTATGCACGCCGTGAATGCGAACGCGGCTATGATGACGGATATTTTGCCGAACAGTTGTTTCATAACAGTTTCTTACTTGGTTCTTGCCGGACCGTCCTTCTTCTTGTTCCACAGATGGAGCGTGACGCCGAAGTTTATGTCCGCGATATTCAGTCGGAATTTCATCTTTGAGTAGTCGCGCTTTCCCGTGTAGTTGTGGTCGCCGTCGTACTGCTTGGTGTGG
>CAZESW010000146.1:0-4727 GCA_964514795.1 uncultured Alistipes sp. | reverse complement strand
GCCGGTCGGCTATAACAACGACACTTACAAAGGCGTAAAACCGGTATTCGACGGCATATTCGACGGCAGGGGCAACACCGTTTCGTACATGCACATAACCCACCGCACCGAGTCGCACCCTATCGAGTTCACCGACGAGACGGGCGCGAAGCAGACGGTTTACAACAACAGCGCAGGTCTGTTCGGCGCAACGGGCGGCAACTCCGAAATCAGGAATCTGACCGTCAAAGGCGCAATCCTCGAAGACTACACTGACCCCAACGCCACCTGGTCTTACGTCGGCGGTATCACCGCTCAGATGTGCGGCGGCGCAATCATAGGCTGCACGAACGAGGTAGCCGTTACGGCAGGTGCAGGTTCATCTGCCAAAACACGCATCGGCGGTATCGCAGGTCGCGTGGCAGCAATATTCGGCGACTGCAAAGTGGAAAACTGCTCCAACAAGGCGGACCAGAACATCGTATTCCCTGCCTACATCGATCAGCAGGCATTACTCGGCGGCTGCTTCGGCATCATCGCCGACGACACCGAGGGCAACACCGTCTCAATCTCCAAGTGCGAGAACCACGGTGCGATAACGCTCTCGCAGTCCGGCAAGAACTCCTATGTCGGAGGTATCGCGGGCTACATCACCAGGACCAAGGGCAATATAGGCGTACTCGACGGCATGCACAACTACGGCAAAGTCAGCGGCGGCAACGACCAGAACGTAACATACTGCATCGGAGGCATAGCCGGTCGCGCACTTTACCACAAACTGGCGAACTGCGTGAATGAAAAGGATGCCGACGTTACATTCACCGAAGAAGGCAAAGGCATCTACATCGGTGGTATCGCCGGATACACCAACAACGGAAACGCCAACGAAACCACCGTATTCGAGAACTGCACCAACAATGCCAAGGTATACGTAGGCGCAACGACAGCCTTCATTGGCGGTATCATCGGCTATCTGGACTACAACGCCGAAGTGAAAGGATGTATCAACAACGGCGACATTGCGGCAGGCAAATCGGCGGCACAGTCGTTCATCGGCGGTATCGCGGGTAAGGTAGGCGTTGCAGCAAACAGTGTGGCTAACGGCATTCTCATCGCCGGCTGCGTGAACAACGGCGAGGTCTCCAACGACTCGGTATACACCGGCGGTTGGTGTTATACCGCCGGTATAGCAGGAGCGCTCTACGGAGGTACCGGAGTCGCAGCGGACGACGGGTACGGAGCCAAAATCGAGAACTGCACCAACAACGGCATCGTCAAAATGACGGGAACCAAGAAATCCAAATACCGCAGCGGCGGCATCACCGGACTTACCAACCGTTCGCATGTCGCAGGATGCACGCACAAGGGAGTAATCGTAATCGACCGCAAATCGTCCGTTGCCGAGCACATCGGCGGCATCGTCGGTTTCTCGGAGAAATCGAAATCCACCATCGAATCGTGCGTCAATGCAGGAACTGTTTGCTGCACCAATAATACGACCGTAGCCATCTCGCTCGGCGGAATCCTCGGCAACGGCGGCGA
The DNA here is from genome assembly GCA_964514795.1 of uncultured Alistipes sp. GTDB lineage: Bacteria > Bacteroidota > Bacteroidia > Bacteroidales > Rikenellaceae > Alistipes. The sequence goes on along the minus strand of CAZESW010000146.1, from coordinate 3,206 downwards.
CCAGAACGTAACCATCGACGGCTGTACGGCTGCCGGAAACATTCTGATGGCGACTGCCGACTGCACGACCCAGAGCAGAGGTGCGGTATGCGGAGTAACCAATGCCGGAATAGTAATCAAGAACTGCAAGGTCGGCGGCAAAATCGGCGTAGTGAAGAACGACGGAACCTACGCAGTCGACGAATCGGCGACTTTCGCTCTCAATGACACGGCAGACGACGCCTACTATTGGGAGAAGTGGATTATCGGCAACAGCGTGGCTCCGACATACTCGGGCAACACATTCTACGCGGGTGAATAACATCGCAAGAAACAGCATATCGGAACATGCTGCAAGAGTGTATCTTGCAGCATGTTCTATTTTACCGAAGACGGCCGAACATGCGAAAATGTTGATATTTATTGAAAACTTTATGCATATTATCCGCCGATACTTACAATATTAATTGCTACTTTTGACGCAGGAAATACTCCATTCTGAGTTTCAATTTAATATTGGAACTTTGAACCGACGGACGGTATGTTTCCTCTCAATTTAACACTTTATTATTTTATGAGAAAATCCCTAATTGGAGCATGCGTCCTGCTTATCGGCGCAGTCGCGGCATTCACCGGATGCAAGGAAGACGAAACGGAAAAACTGAAGAATCCTACGGCAACCGTCACCGAGCGGTCGAAGACCGGCGAGAATGTGAAATTTACCGTCGCATCCACCGATGCCGACGAATGCGCATACATATTCGACACAGTCGAGAATCTGGGCGAGGAGATTCCGGATGCCGCCACCATACTCGCCGAGGGTGAGCAGGTTACGCCGAACATCTCTGCGGCCGTAACCAAGGAAATTACGCCGGCAACCGACTACATAATATATGCCGCAGCGAAGAATGCGGCCGGATTCAGCGAAGTCGCAAAGTGCGAAATCAACGTTCCGAACCTCGTCGAGGTGGAGATTTCGGACATCACCAAGAGTTCGTACACCTTCACGATAACCACCGACGGAGACCGCGCATACAAGTACACGGTTGTTCCCGCACAGTATCTCGAACAGATATATACAGTGCAGGAGGCCGTTACCGACTACGCCAAACAGCGTGCCGCAATGCGCTATCTCGCATGGTACGGCACCAAGGACAGCGGAACCAAGGAGTTCACCCACAAGGACAACGAGAACTACACCGAAATCGAGGACGGAGACCCGGTCGAGTATCTGCGCGAGCTTGTACCTGGAATGGAATATGCGATTCTCTCTGTCGGCTACGGCCCAAACAACCAGTTTGCCGCAAACGTAATCATCAAGCACTTCACCCTCGGCGAATCGGGCACTCCGACCGGAAAGGTTCTGTGCGAGCTGGTCGGCGAGGCAGGCATCATCAGCGCCAAAATCAAGTGCACGCCTGACGAGAACGTACTTTGGTACAAGCACATCCTTATCAAGAAGGCGAATCGCGACGCATACATCGCCAATAACGGTCTGACGCAGTACCACTATCTGGTTTCCAACACCGACAGCAGCGAGCACCTCACCGGTGTGAACGAGAAGCAATACAAGAACCTCGATGCCGACACCGAATATGTCCTCGGCCTCGTAATCGTAGATAAAGACCACAACGTGGACTGGCAGGATTTCGAGTTCAAGACCAGGAAGGCCGACGAACAGAGCGCCGAAGTAAACATCACTGGCACGGTAGGCGACCCTTCGGGTTGGGGATATAACTGGAATTCAATGTCGTTCAACGTCAAGTCGGAGAATATCGTACTGCCGAGCAAATATTTCTTCGGCTACACGTCGGCGATAACCCGTCTGATGAATCAGGGTCTTACCCTCGAAGAGATTGTGGACGAGTACGGCGAATCGCTCTCGCTGTACCAGGTAAACAACATCAACGGCGAAACCGGCATGACCGCCAACTTCACCGAAACGCTCCGGCCTGACGTTGAATACACCTACGTGGTCGCACTCACCAACGCCAACGGCAAGAAGGTCATCAAATCGCTCGCGCTCAGAACTGAGAAACGCACCGTAGCCAACCTGTCGTCGTCTTCGCTGTTCGAGGACTTGAAAGGCGAATGGGCGGTTGTGGTTCCTATTCAGGAATACCTGTGGGAGACTGGCGAGTATAAGGACTACGAGTACCGGTTCGACGTGACGATTGGCAACGACGGCGAATTCGCCGAGTTGTGCCGCTCCTACAACTGGCTGATGTGCAAAGGCTGGGCCGGCATCGAATACAAGAGTCCGGACGATCTGCGCAACGACCCCGAATACGACGGATACTACAGGGATATTCCGGAGAACATCTTCTACGACTTCGGCCCGAAGTGGTTCTTCGAAATCGACGCAAACGGCAAGGTTACCGTACCGACCGACTCGACGTATGTCCCTTGTCTGCTGAACTACACCGACGGCGAACCGGGCGCACGTCTGGCTTCCGTAAGCACTTACGTAGGCTCCGATGCCATGCCGGTAGAGATTTCGGGCGACAAGAATACGATTACCATCAAGCCTTACACCCAAGGCTACATGCCGTCATACCTCATGATGATTGACGAGGGTTCCTACATGGCACCGGCCGCAAAGACTACGGGCGACATCGTTCTTACCCGCAAATAGGGACTTCATCCGCGACATTCATTCGGCATCCGCTCCACGGCGGGTGCCGTTTTTTCACTTAAAGTCCTTAAAGAGCATAACGGCATTAAGGTGTTTAAGGAAATTCTTCATATCTTTGCAATATGACAGTCCAAAACACCGAATTGCATCCGCTCGAACCGTTTCTGCCGCAGAACGCACGAATCCTTATGCTCGGCAGTTTTCCGCCGAAGCACGAACGGTGGTCGATGGAGTTCTTCTACCCCAATTTCAACAACGACATGTGGCGCATAATGGGTCTGTTATTTTACGGTGACAAGTCGCATTTCGTGCGCACAGACGCCAAGAAGTTCGACCGTGAAAAGATTGTCGATTTCTGTCGCGAGAAGGGCATCGCGCTGTTCGACACCGCCACGGAGGTGCGCCGGTTGAAGGACAACGCCTCCGACGCATTTCTCGAAATCGTAACGCCGACCGACATAGCGGCTCTGCTCGCCCGCATCCCCGAATGCCGCGCGATAGTTACGACGGGGCAGAAGGCCGCCGAGACACTCGCCGCCGAATTCGGATGCAGCGTGCCTGCCGTCGGCGGTTCGGTAAATGCGGAGTTCGC
>CAZESW010000145.1:0-4752 GCA_964514795.1 uncultured Alistipes sp. | reverse complement strand
AAATAGCCGTTCCAAACCAGCAACGGTTAAGGACTTTAAGTCATTAAGGTCTTTAAAGTCTTTAAGGACTTTATAAAAATCCTTTCTTCCTAAATCTTTCCGCATAGTTTTGCGTCTTATAATCGGAAGCGCGTCCGAAAAAACAAGATTGAAATGCAAAACGAAAAAAGACAAACCAAACTCGAACGACTCGAAGCGGTTATCGACCGGCGGCAGCACGACCTGTTCCGGTTCGCCTACATGCGCACCGGTTCGCGAGCCGATGCCGAGGATATCGTGCAGGATGTATTTCTGCGGCTGTTCCGCTCGGAGCAGGATTTAAGCCGTATCGCCGACATCGAACGCTATCTGTGGCGGAGCATCGCGAACCGCTGCCGCGACTTTCACCGTCGCAAACGGTTCGGCACAGCCGACATCGGGCAGGCATCGGACATTGCCGAACCCGACGACCGCGAGATGCACGACGAATATCTGCGTATCGAACGGCTGTTGGCGGAACTGCCCGACGAACAGGCGGAAACCGTCCGTCTGCGATGCTCGGACAAACTGACGTTCGCCGAAATAGCCGAACTTACGGATACGTCGGAGGCGACCGCAAAATCACGGTGGCGTTATGCGATAGAGCGCATCAGAAAATCGTTTTTCAACAATTAAAAAGGAGTGGTAAATCATGAAAAACAACAAAGAAAATATCGGGTTATCCGACGAAAAAATCATCGAAAGTCTGACGCCTCACTGCGAATTCCGCGCGTCGGACGGGCTGAAAGAGCGCGTTCTCGCCGCAGCACGAAACGAAGCGGAGGAGCGCAGACTCGCAAAACCGCGTCTCCTTCGTTGGCGGGCAACGGCAGGTTTCGCAGCGGCAGCTGTCGTACTGCTCGCGCTGTTCGTACTCAATCCGGCGGATATTTACCGTGCTAATGCCGCGGGGAAACTGTTGGATGCTGCGGCGGAGATATTCGGGAACACACCGTCGTTCGGCATGACGATAGAGGTGCGCACCGACCCGCACGAGAATTTCGCCTACATAGACGCCGACGCGACATTCGTCAGACACAGCCTGACTGTCGAACCGTCTACTGGTCGATGGCGGCTCGAAAAACCGAATCGGACAGCGACAAGCAACGGCGAGGATATCAGGGTATACAATCCCGCAACGGCTCTCGGCACGATTCATCCGGCGGGCAGTATCGGCGTAATCGAGGATTTCGCGACGTTGCTCGACCCTTACATGATGCTTTTGCAGGAGGAAGCCCGCGTCCGCAGCAACAAAAATTACTCCTGCCAAAAAGTCGTGACGGGCGACATAATCACGCTGACGATAGAAGCCCCCGCCGAAGACGATTTCACCGCCTATCTGCGCGACAAACTGATATATGCGGCCGATACCCGTCGGGCATACCGTTTCGACCGTGAGAGCGGCCGTCTGCTCGAAATGCAGATAGACCTTTGGCGTGACAGAAAGGCGATAACGATTGTGCGCATGACCGACATCGCATACGACATTCCGATAGTCGAAACGGCGTTTGCGACTCCCGACGGCATCGAATGGCTCGACAGACGCGACACGAAGTTCGAAGGCGAACCGCAGTTCGCAGGCATCACGCCCGAGCAGGCAGTGGAGAAGATGTTCGCAGCCATGCACACCTGGGACGAGAGTGCACTGAAAGAGGTGCTCGCACAGTATCACATCGGCGCATTGCGACCGAGATACGAGGGTTGTCGTCTTATCGCGCACAAGAAGCATTTCCGGTCGAAAATATATCGCGGCGTATTCGTTCCGTGCCGTGTCCTGCTTGCCGATGGCAGCAAGGAGGATATCGTGGTCGCAATCCGCAACGACAACGAGCAGGGAACATGGCAGGCCGACGGCGGAATCTGACGATTAATGTCGCGCGGCAGGCAGATAGCTATCGCTGTTAGACAGTTAGAGTTTTTCATACGGCAGGCACAAATGTCTGCCGTATGGCTTAAAACAAGATTATTCTGCATTAATCGTAATTTTTTTACCGAAATATTTGCACGTATCGGAAATTTGCCCTACATTTGCACTCGCAATTCGGCTCCGTAGCTCAACTGAATAGAGTACCTGACTACGGATCAGGCGGTTACAGGTTTGAATCCTGTCGGAGTCACTGAAATCGGAAGGTTATGAAAATAGCTTTCCGATTTTTGTTTTATCACCTGCGGCACAACCTTTTACAGCAGCTTCACCGAAAACATTCCTTAACGACTTTAAAGACCTTAACGACCTTAAAGACTTTAAGTTCGTTAGGATGCAACCGATTAGAACCCTCCGACAAAAAAAGCGGCGGACCGAAGTCCGCCGCCCCACAAACACACCTTAATATATAATTGCCTACTCTATGAGAGCCGAAGCAAGAATCGACAGCGGATGCTCGACCTTTTTCGCGGTAGACATCTCTATCTGCCACTTGCAGGTTTCACAATCCGTTGCGACGACATCGCAACCCGAAGCCTCGATTTTGCGGAAAAGGCTTTCGCCTATCGCCTGCGAGGTTGCGTAGTTCTCTTTCTTGAAGCCGTATGTACCCGCGATACCGCAGCACTGCGAATCGAGCACCGTCAGTTCGACCGACGGAATCATCTTCAACAGTTCTATCGAATAGTACGACCAGCCGAGTTTCTCCATATGGCACGGAGTATGGTATGCGACACGGATTTTCGGCGCATCCTCGCGGAAACGCAGTTTCACGTCGCCCGATTTCAGCAGACGGTAGATATATCGCGTCGCCAGTTCTATATTGTCGCGCACGTCGGCATTGTCGATGCCGAGCAGGTGCGGATATTCGTCGCGGAGAGTGAACGTACAGGTGGACGAGGTCGCGAGAACCGGCATCCCTTGTTCGCCCGAAGCCTTGCGGATTGATGCCACATTGACTTTCGCCTGACGTTTCGCCTGACCGATGAATCCGTTCGAAATAAGCGCCACTCCGCAGCACTTCTCCTTTTCGAGCAACTGCACGCCGATACCGAGCGCATTCATGACCTTGACGAAATCCTTGCCCAGTGCCGGATTGTTGTAGTTCACATAGCAGCCGTGGAAGAAACTTACCTGTTTCGGGAATGCCGACTGCGCCTCGCGCTGTTTCTTCATCCAGCCCTCGAACGTACCCTGCGAATATTTCGGGAACGTGCGGCGGTGGTCGATTTTCAGCACGGCGTCCATCATCGCCTTAACCGGTTTCGACCCTACGGTCGCATTTACTATCGGAGCCATCGTGGTCGAGAGCGAGCCGACGAGGTCGGTATTCGCCAGTGCGAATTCGCGAAGACCCGGTTTCTTCTTGCTGAATTTGATGCGGGCAGACTGGATTATGTCGCCGATACGCACGTTCGACGGGCAGGCAACCTCGCACCGTTTGCAGTTGAGGCAGTATTTCAGGGCCTCGTCGTAGAACTCCGGACGTTTCAGGCGCAGACGTTCGCCATCGGGACCCGACTGTTTCGGACCGGGGTAGAGCGGATTTACAGCCGCAACAGGGCAGTAGACCGTGCAGACCGTGCATTTGATGCACTGTTCGAAATTGTTTACGCTATTTTCAGTCATCATAATCTTCTCTCTACTTTTTCAAAATACAATCTGCGGCGGCAAGTGCCGTAAGCATCGAAACACCGGCTCCGCAACCCTCCTTGACAGGGTTGAAGCCCGCGAGTCCCGCACCGACGACATAGAGGTTCGCCAAAGCCTCTCCTCCGCGCAGACCGTGCAGTTCCTTGTCGGTTGCCACGCCGAATTTCTCGAACGGCTGGGCAGCGAACAAATCGCGGTCGTACCAGTCGTTGCGGTCGGCGGCAGATACGACGTCCAGACCGAACAGCGGTTCGCGGATTCCGTCGCGTTCTGCAACGAGTCCGCGGCTGAAATAACTTCCCGTCGCGAGAATATAGTTGTCGGCTTCGAATGCCACATCGCCGTGGTTGGCAGTATGCACGGCCGTTATGCGACCGGCCTTCTCTTCATATCCGACAGCCGTATCGCCGAGGAAATAGACCCCGCCCAGACGTTCGAACGAACGGCGCAGGGCAATCTGCATTCTTATGCCCGGAACCGACGGCGGCAGTGTAGCCACGACCGCTACCGGACGGCCGACACGCTCGCCGAGATACTGCGCTCCGTCGCGGCGGTCGATACCGAGCATCGCCGGAACAAGCACCGCTTCGGCATCGCCTGCCTCGGCAGCGATGATGTTCGCCATTTCGACGAGATTCTCCTCGCGGTCGAAGATTCGCGCGATATTCGCCGAGCGCATCTCGCTCGGATTGCGGCGGATATTCTCCAACGCAGGGAGATTGAACGTATGCAGAGTACACTGTGCTCCGATTTTCCGCAGTTCGTCGGCAATGAACTGCGAATAGAAATCGAGGAATCCCTCGGCATTGAACAGAGCGACCTTGCCCCACGGCAGTTTGTCGGCAGCGTCGCTACGGACATAACCGTCCATCGTGAGCCATGCCGGTTTGAGGGTTCCCATAGGAGTCAGACGGTAGTGGTTCTTCGTCGCCGAGCCGTTCACCTTTCCGCCCATCTCGCCTATCAGTTGCGCCGCCTCGTCCGCAAGTTCGACGAAACGTCCGGCGCCGATTTTGGCGTAAGGATGCTCGGGCGACTGTTCCGCGAGGGCCTTTACCGCTTCGGCAGGATTTTCCACTGCCGTGCCGTCGGGCAATGCCGAGAGCAGGTCGAACGAACCCGACGAAAAGTGCAGAGCACTCTGACCCGACGATATG
>CAZESW010000144.1:0-4840 GCA_964514795.1 uncultured Alistipes sp. | reverse complement strand
GAATCGGCGATTCTGTTCGAATCGGGTTTCGATTCGTGCGTCGATGCGAGTGTCGCAGTGCTCGCTCCCCATTCGTTGAGGCTCGCACGGGCCATGCAGCGCGACGGAGCGGTGCGCGAACGGATTTTGGAGCGTATGGCCGCCCAGATGTCCGACGACGAACTGGCGGACAAGGCCGACCTGTCGATTGTGAATATCGACCGCGAGGATTTGGAACATGACGTTGCCGAACTCGACCGCCGGTTGCGGTTGATGGCACGTCGAAAGGAGGGTAGCAATGGTTGATGAACTGCTCCGTAAGCCGTGTATAATGGCGATAGTGAACGTTACCGACGATTCGTTTTTCGCCGGCAGCCGTACTCCCGACCGGAGCGCGGTCGTGTCGCGAGTCGAACGTGCCGTCGCGGACGGAGCGACGATAATAGATGTCGGCGGCTACTCGTCGCGACCTTCTGCGGCTGATATTCCGACGGAGGAGGAGTGGCGCAGGGTCGATACGGGTCTGTCGGCTGTCCGCGAGGTTGATTCGCATATCGCCGTGTCGGTCGATACGTTCCGTTCGGAGATTGTACGGCGTGCGGCGGACAAATACGGTGACTTTATCGTGAACGATATTTCGGCGGGAGAGGCGGATGCCGATATGATTCCCGCGGTGGCTGCGCTCGGACTGCCGTATGTGGCGATGCACATGCGCGGTACTCCGCAGACCATGCAGGCGCTCACCGATTATGCCGATGTCGTCGCCGAGGTGCGCGATTACCTTGCCGCCCGTGCCGAATGTATGATTGCGCAGGGTGTCCGCCGCGGGAATATAATTCTCGACCCCGGATTCGGATTCGCCAAGACGACCGAACAGAATTACCGTCTGCTCGGCGGTCTGCACGAGATATGCGCGCTCGGCTATCCCGTTCTGGCGGGTGTGTCGCGCAAGTCGATGATTTACCGTCTGCTCGGCATCACGCCCGAGGAATCGCTGTGCGGTACGCAGGTGCTCGGCTGGGAGGCTCTGCGCCAGGGTGCGTCGATACTGCGCGTCCACGACGTGCGGGAGGCTGCTCAGACGCTGAAAATGTTCGAAACTTTCAACAGATAAACCGATGATAAAGGCTTACGACATACACAAACGCTTCGGCGACCTGGAAGTGCTCAAAGGCGTTTCGCTCGACATTGCGAAGGGCGAAACTGTATCTATCGTTGGTGCGAGCGGTGCGGGAAAAACGACGCTGTTGCAGATTCTCGGTACGCTGATGCCTGCCGACGGAGGCCGTGTCGAGATTGCGGGGACCGATGTGGGTCTGCTGAACGACAAACGGCTGTCGCAGTTCCGTAACCGCCATATAGGTTTCGTGTTCCAGTTCCACCACCTGCTGCCCGAATTTACGGCTGCCGAGAATGTAATGCTGCCCGCACTTATCGGGGGTATGCCGCGCCGTGAGGCCGAACACCGTGCCGCCGAACTGCTCGAAATGGTCGGGCTTTCGTCCCGTGCGTCGCACAAACCGTCCGCCATGTCGGGCGGAGAACAGCAGCGTGCCGCGATAGCCCGTGCGCTGGTGAACCGTCCGTCGGTGGTGTTTGCCGACGAGCCTACGGGCAACCTCGATACCCGCAACCGCGATGAGATTTACCGCCTGCTGTCCGACGTGAGCGAACGGTTCGGGCAAACGATAGTTATAGTCACGCACGACGAACGGCTGGCAGAACAGACCGACCGCAAAATAATAATGAGCGATGGAAAAATATTGTAACCTCTCCGACGACCAGTTGCGCGATACGTTGGAGTATCTGCACGACAAGTACAACCGCCCCGAATTCATCGAGGCCGACCCGATAAGCGTTCCGCACTCGTTCGCCGGCCTGCGCGACAAGGAGATAGCGGGATTTTTCGCCGCCACTATCGCGTGGGGCAACCGCAAGGCGATAGTCCGCAGTGCACGGCGAATGATGGAGTATATGGACAATGCGCCTTACGATTTCGTCTGCAACGCTTCGGACGAGGAGTTGCAGCGACTGCAAACATACGTCCACAGAACCTTCAACGGACAGGATTTCACCTATTTCGTTCTGGCGATGCGCGAAATATGCCGTAAGTGGGGCAGCGTGGGCGAACTTTTCCAGTCCTCCTACGAGCGCTCGGGCGATATGGCGAAGGTTTTCTCGGAGGTTCGCCGCGAATTTTTCGGCATTCCGCACAATCCGCATTGCGAGAAACATCTCTCGTCGATAGACAAGGGTGCGGCTTGCAAACGACTGAACATGTACGTCCGCTGGTTCGTCCGCCGCGATGACAGAGGGGTCGATTTCGGCGAGTGGACGCGGATTCCGATGTCGGCACTCTACCTGCCGCTCGACGTGCATTCGGGCAATATGGGCCGCGAACTCGGTCTGCTCCGCCGCCGGCAGAGCGACTGGAAGGCGACCGTCGAAATTACGGAGTCGCTGCGACGGTTCGACGCGGCGGACCCCGTGCGTTACGATTTTTCGCTGTTCGGTGCAGGCATCGACGGCTTTCTGAAAAAGTAGATGTCCTCGTTCCGTTTCAAACAGTTCTCGGTCGAGCAGTCCGACGTGGCGATGAAAGTCGGCACGGACGGCGTTCTGCTCGGTGCGTGGGTCGCATTCCGCGGCGGCGAACGGCGCGTGCTGGATATAGGCACGGGTACGGGCGTTATCGCACTGATGTCGGCACAGCGTTCCGGGGCGGAATATATAGCGGGTGTCGATGTCGATGAGGCGTCGGCTGCGAGGGCTGCGGCTAACTTCGCTGCCTCGCCGTGGAGCGGCCGTTTGCATTCGTTCCGTTCGCCGGTTCAGGACTTCGCGGCGGACGAACCGTTCGACGTCATAATCTCCAATCCGCCATATTTCGTCGATTCGCTGCTTTCGCCCGACAAACGGCGTACTGCGGCGCGTCATACCGCCTCGCTGCCTTTCGGAGAACTCGATTCGGCTGTCTGCCGTCTGCTTGCGTCCGACGGACGCGCGGCACTGATTCTGCCGCCCGAACAGATGGAGGATTTCGCTTCGATAACTTCGCTCCGTATGGTGCGCCGCTGCGATGTCCGTTCGGTTCCGGAGGGTGCGGTGAAACGGGTTCTTGCCGAGTTCGCACGCAGCGGAGAGGTGCTGCGGAGGGAGGAACTGGTTATCGAAACCGACGAACGGGGCGTTTTCAGCGACGAATATCGCCGATTGAAGAAGGATTTTTATCTGAAATTTTGATTATATAGCGAAAAAAGCTAAATTCGCAAACCGACTCAATAGCAAATTATGAAAAAACTGTTATTACTTACGATGGTTTTGTGCGGTGTCGCATCGGCATCGTCCCAGAACATAGCCCGCACGGGAGTATATTCGGCCGCTGACGGCGAAACGGTAGTGAACGTTCCGCAAAGTACCGTCGCAATAGAACTTCGCATCGGCGAACGCTTGTTCACCCCGGGTGTGTATGCCCGTTATGCTCAGAAATATCTTGGCGTTCGCGCGTCGCTGACCTCGCATGTCGAAACATCGATTCTTTCGGCATCCGTCGCGCTCGTCGATGCTGCGCCTATGAGTGTCGTCGCTCGGCAGACGGACGATACGGCTGCCGAAACGTCGCCGCTGCCGTCGAACCGCATGAACGGTCGGGCCGTGTCGCCCGAGGAGCAGGCATCCGCGACTGCCGACATGATATTCTCGTTGCGCAAACACCGCATGGATTTGATTACCGGCGAATCGGGCGAAAATGTCTTCGGAGCGGGACTGTCGGCTGCGCTTGACGAAATCGCACGGCTCGAAAAGGAGTATCTCGAAATGTTCTATGGCTCGACCGTCGCTGCCGAGCGTACCGAACGCTTCTACATAGTTCCAAAGCGCGGGGAGAACAACTATATTCTGTGCCGTTATCGCGACGGTGCGGGCATACTGCCGCTCTCCGATTTGTCGGGCGAGGCGGTCATGCTCCATATCGAACCGTCGGCGGATGTGAATACCGACGGGCTTGCCGTGGTCGATGCCAAGGAGAAAAACAAGGCGGAGTATGTCGTTGCGAATGTAGCCGAATGCACCCTGATGTGCGGCACCCGCGAACTCGCCAAAATATCGCTGCCGATTTATCAGTTGGGACGCAAGGTGTATCTTGCCGCTCCCGTCAAATAGCCTATGGATTATACATCGGGAATGGTCGCTCTGCTTGGCTCGGTGCGCAAGCAGATGAACGGTGCGGTGCTCGACACGCTGCGTTATTACGGGGCGGATTACGGGCTTAACTACGGCGTCGCAATCCATTCGCTGCGCGAAACTGCCCGTGCTGCGGGTCGTAACGACGGTTTCGCACGGTTTCTCTATCGTCAGCAGGTTCGCGAACTGCGCATTATCGCGCTGTGGATTGCCGAACCGGAGCGCACGACCGTTGCGGATTTTCCGTTCTGGGCGGACGGCATAATCAATTCGGAGGTTGCCGAGCAGGCTGCCCACGCTTTACTGTCGCAGATTGAAGATATAGACGCACTGCTTGCCGGGTGGTGCGCGTCGGACAATGCTCTGCTGGCATACGCCGCATTGCTTGCCGCCTCGCGTTCCGCACATGTTTCGGCCGTTGCTGTAACGGAGGGCACGGCGGAAGCCGTGAAGCGTTTTCCCGACAACCGAATCGTCGCGCAGGGTGCGACAGCCGCACTGGCATCTTTGGCAGGACAGGACAGGGAGAGGGTATTGCTGGCTCTTGACGGAATGGACGACTGCCCGACGGCTGGGCTTATCCGCGAGGAACTGTCTTGGAGAATTCAAGGTGTGTGATAACACGGGTAATGATGCCAAAAATGGTTGGTAAACAAGGGAGAAACCGGCATTAGTTTCT
>CAZESW010000143.1:0-4889 GCA_964514795.1 uncultured Alistipes sp. | reverse complement strand
TGTCCTTCTGGTCGGGATGCAGTTCGGATGACGGCTCCTTGTTGAGGATGTTGTCCGGAATCACGTTGTCGAACTCCCTGTTGATATATCGTGCGAGGTCGTACATCTCCGTTTTGTAAAGGTCGCCCGTAACGCTGAACGCACCCGCCGTATCGCCGTACAGAGTGCAGAATCCGAGCGCGTTCTCGCTCTTGTTGGACGAGTTGAGCAGTATGTAGCCGGTCTTGTTCTGCACGGCCATAAGCATTATGGTGCGGATTCGCGCCTGTATGTTCTCCTCGGTCGAGTCGAAGTCGCGGCCGCCTATAACCGGTTTAAGCGTATCGACGATGGACATGTAAGCCTCCGTAATCGGCAATACGCTGTACTCGATGCCGAGACTCTCGGCGAGCATCGTGGCGTCGGTTACCGAGTGGTCGGACGAGAATTGCGACGGCATCAGCAGTCCGCGTACATTCTCCTTGCCGAGTGCGTCAGCTGCGATGCAGGCGACGACCGATGAGTCGATACCGCCCGAAAGGCCGACGCAGGCCTTCGTGTATCCGTTCTTGTGGAAATAGTCGCGCAGACCGAGCACCGCAGCGCGGTAGTGCATAGGGGTGCGGTCGTGGCTGTAAAGCGATTCGGGCAGACGCACCTCCGGATTGTCGGCGCAAGTGTCGTAAACCGCGAAATCCTCCTCGAAACTCTTCATTCTGAGCGTCATGCGGCCGCTTTTGTCCATTGCGCCGGATGTTCCGTCGTAGACGATTTCGCCCGAACAGCCGATTTGGTTGATAAGCACTATATTCTTGGACTCGACGAATGCGAGGTTGTGCATCGACTCGTATCGCGACGAGAGCTGTCCTTTGCCGTAACGGCGGGCATTGATGCTGATGAGCGTATCGACATCGCAATCGACCTCTTCGATGAAGCGGAAATCGTCGCCGACGACTACGGCTACGCGCTCACCGGCGATTTCGACGCTCACGATGCCGTCGCCGCTGCTGAGGAATCCCATCTCGCGGCGAGCCGTGATGTTGCGCTTGGTTACATAGCGGACGACTTCGCCGTTCTCGATGATTGCGGCGGCACTGCGCGTACCGTTCTCCGAAAGAATCGGCACTCCGACTATCGCCGCCACGGTGTCGCAGTGGGATGCGATTTCGGACAGGGCCTCTTCGCACAGTTCGAGGAATGTCGTTTTGCGCAACAGGTCGAATGCGGGAGTACCGCTTACAGCCTGCTCGGCGAATATTACAACATCTACCTTTTCGCGTTTTGCGCGTTCCACGGCATCGATGATTTTGGCGGAGTTCCCGTCGATGTCGCCTATCGTATAATTAAGTTGTGCGAGAGCGATTTTCATCTCTTGTCTTTCGAATTTGCGTTATACGTAATGTCCGCTGCCGGTCTATGCGGCAACCGCATAGACAGCCTCACGGTTTATTTGTCCGCGCAAAGATAAATATAATTTGGTAACTATATACATTTACACCGAATAAAGTTAGGTAACGTATTCGGATAGCCGATTGTTGCGGTTCTCGCGGCAAAGCCGCGTATACAGATGTTACCCACCCCCCTAAATCCCCCGTCTGTGCGGGGAACTTATGTCGTAACCCGCAGGGTCATACGGTTTTGGAGTAGCGTTAATGTAAAATTGTATGTAATCGCCTATAATTTTATAAAGTTTTTATTATCGGTCGTTTTTTTTGCAGTTTCCCGAGCGAGGAAAACGAACTTTTGCATATCGATAAACAATTTACTTCCGGACCAGAATCCGATAGCTCCACGGTGCGGTTTCGCCCCATACATGTTCGTTCAGCACGTATTTTTCGCCCGTCATCGCGTCGCGGTACTCTCCTGCGTATATTCCCGTGTGGAAATCCTGGAAAATAGTGTACGGCGAAAGGTTCATCAGTGCGACGACTCTGCTCTCCTCCGTCTCGCGGACGAAAGTCATCATGCAGTCGGGCGCATTGTTGTTGATTTCGATGAACGAACCTCCGGCGTCGGCGGAACGCAGTGCGCTGTTATCGTGGCGTATGGCGCACAAACGTCGGTACAGTTCGGTGAATCTGTTTTCGGTCTGTGGCGGCATCGCGTCCTTGTCGAAAAATTCGAACGAGTGGTCGTAACCGAACTCCTGGCCCGTGTATATCAGCGGCAGTCCGTGCGGAAGCAGGAAAGTGAGTGCCGCCATCGTCTCCGCAGCTGCTCCGAAACGGGTGAATTCGCTGCCGCTCCAAGAGTTCTCGTCGTGGTTCGACGTGAACATCAGCCGCATCGCCCACGACGGGTATTTCTCGCTGTCGGAATAAATATGATTGCGCAAATCCCAGACACGTCTGCGACCCTGTGCTATGTCGCAAATGATATGATGCATCTCCCATGCGTACGAAGCGTCGAACGCATTGTCGAACAGATTGGTTTCCTCCGCCTCGGCGAGCAGGAAAACATCGGGTTTGACGCTCTGCAATTCGGTGCGGACGTACTGCCAGAACTCTATCGGCATCAGCATCGCCATGTCGCAGCGGAAACCGTCCACGGCGTGATTTTCGAGCCAGAATTTCATGGCATCCGCCTGACCCCGCCAGACATCGCGGTTGGCGTAGTTGAGCTTGGCTGTATCGCTCCAATCCCACGGGATTTTCGCTTCGCCGCGTTCGTCGCGTTCGTACCAGCCCGACGGCTTTTTGGAGAGCCACTCTGCATCGCGGGACGTGTGGTTGGCGACCCAGTCGAGCAGCACCTTCATTCCGAGCCGGTGGGCTTCGGCGACGAGGGCGTCGAAATCCTCCATCGTGCCGAACTCCGGATTGACGGCGCAGTAGTCGCTGATGGAGTAGTAGGAGCCTAACGAACCCTTGCGGCCCGCCCGGCCTATTGGATATACAGGCATCAACCATACGGCATCTATGCCTACGGATTTAAGCAGCGGCAGACGTTCCGTCGCTGCCCGAAACGTGCCTTCGGCGGTCTGCTGACGGATATTCATCTCGTAAATTACTGCATCGTAACTCCATATCGGGTGTTTCATAGTTTCTCGGTCTGATTTTCGGTCTCCAAAATTACTCAAAAGAAACGAAATGCAAAAGTTTCCGATTTTTTTATCGGTTAATATTGCAGTTTGAAGATAAAATCATACCTTTGCGGTACTTTGTATGATTATGCGTGTGCGCAAGCATGTGCGCATACGAGACGAGAAACTTGGAATAAACAAATAACAAAATGAAACACATCAGATTACTACTCTTGGCAGTCGTTGCTGTCGGTATCTGCGCATGTTCGCCTCAAAAGCGAATCATCTATTTGCAGGATATCGCTGACAATTCCGAATTCAAACTGCCTAACGAATCCCAGATTCGCATCAAGCCGCTCGACCGACTTACGGTTGTCGTTTCGAGCAAGGACTCCGAGCTGGCGTATCCGTTCAATACGGCAACGTCATACAACTCGCTTACCAACAGTCCTTACGGCTCGTCGAATGTCAACGGTACGCAGTCTTTGCAGATTCGCACCGTGAACGAGCAGGGTTATCTCTATATGCCGATTATCGGTGAAATCTACTGCGCGGGCAAAACCCGTTCGGAACTTGCCGAGGAAATCGCCAACAAGATTATCGCCGGCGGTTATATCAGCGACGCTACGGTCAATATCCAGTTCGCCGACATGAAGGTATTCGTCATGGGCGAGGTTGCACGTCCGGGTCAGTTCGACATCACCCGCGACCGCATAAACCTTCTCGAAGCTCTCGCCATGGCTGGCGATATGACGATTTACGGTAACCGTACAAACGTCAGCGTAATCCGCAATGAGAACGGCACCAACAAGGTTTATGTGATGGATTTGCTCAATTCGGACATGTTCTCTTCGCCGGGCTATTTCCTCCAGCAGGGTGACGTGGTTTATGTCCAGCCTAACCGCTACAAGTCGGCTACGGCGGAAATCAACCAGAACCGCAGTTTCTGGATTTCGATTGCAAGTACGCTCCTCACGGCGACTTCGCTCGTAATCTCGATTCTGGCTTACTCGAAGAAAAATTAAATACCTTAATATAAATGGCAGAACAGAATCCGAATGAACTGGGCGTCAATGCCGCTCAGAACAACAGCGACATGAACAGCGCACAGACGTTCACGTTGCAGGACATAATCGGTATCGTATTGCACAGATGGTACTGGTTCCTGATTTCGGTTGCAGCATTTCTGGCAATCGGAGCATTTTATATTCTCAAAACGTCGCCGGTTTACCAGCGTAACGCTACCATCATGGTCAAGGACAGCCGCAAGGGTAGCGGTTCGACCGAGATGGCTGCGTTCAGCGAGCTCGCCGGTCTGACTACGCGACGCAATGTCGATAACGAGTTGTTCGTGTTGCAGGCGCGCCGTCTGATGCTCGACGTTGTACAGCGACTCAATCTGACGATTAACTATTCGACCCGTCAGGGACTGCGCAAGGTGGATCTCTACAAGCGTTCACCGATTAACGTCGTTTTCGTGAACAACAACGAGAGCTCGAGCTGCTCGTTCCGCGTGAAACTGCTCGCGGAGACGGTGGAGATTTCGCATTTCAAGCGTCCTAAACAGGCAGGTGTGGACCACAGCGCAGACGAGGATTTCGTTACGTTGGCTCCTTATGGCGAACCTGTCAGACTTCCGGACGGCGAGATTATCGTCGAGAAGACGCCGTATATGGATGAACAGTATGTCGGCAAGACCATCAACGTTTCCAAGAGCACCAAGGAGGTCGTTGCGACCCGCTACCGTGCCGCTACCAAATCGTCGGTGGCGAACAAGATGTCGTCCATCATCAACATTTCGCTCAACGACGTCGTTCCGAAGCGTGCCGAGGATGTCATCAATACCCTTATCGACGTGTACAACGACGATGCGGTGTTCGACAAGCAG
>CAZESW010000142.1:0-4921 GCA_964514795.1 uncultured Alistipes sp. | reverse complement strand
CGGCGAACATCGTCATGAAATTTTGACTACTTTTGCGGCGTCTAAAAAGGTTGGGAAATGAGTGAAGTAAAAGACAGACTGTGGACGCGAAACTATATATTCGTCTGTATCGCGGCATTCATGATGGCATTTTCGTTTTTTATTCTCGTGCCGACATTGCCGTTTTATCTGAAATCGGTTTTCGGCATAGGCCATACGATGATAGGAATCGTTCTGTCGTGCTATGTCGTCGCCGTGTTGAGTGTTCGCCCGTTTGCGGGGTTCATCGCCGATACGCTGCCGCGCAAGAAGGTGTATATCACGGCATACGCACTGTTCGTCGCCACATTCCTCGGCTATTTTTTCGTTACGGAGTCGCTCTCGATGTTCATCGTGCTGCGCATTCTGCACGGCTTTACGTTCGGAACGCTGACGACGACCGGAAACACGCTCGTAATCGACGTAATGCCATCGTCGCGCAGAGGTGAGGGCCTCGGATATTTCGGCGTCATGGGCAATCTCGCAATGGCATTCGGCCCGATGGTCGGACTTTTCATCATCGAATCGGGCAACTATACCGTTCTGTTCTCGACCTCGCTCGTTACCGGCATAACGGGATTCCTGTTCGCAGCATCGGTAAGACCGCCAAAGAAAGCGATTGCCGAACGCCCGTCGAGAGTCCTGTCGTTCGACCGGTTTTTCCTCACGAAAGGCATTCCGGCATGCATATCGCTGTTCATGCTCTCGATTCCCTACGGCATGACTACGAACTATATAGCCATGTACGCCATTGAATCGGGAATCGTTTCGAATTCCGGTCTGTTCTTTTCCGTCATGGCGGCTGGTCTTATAGCGTCGCGGCTCAACTCCGGGCGACGTGTAGACCGCGGCTACATAACCCAGACGATACGGCTCGGAATAATGATTGCGCTCGTCGGTGCAGTCGGCGAAGTGTTGCTGTCGAGCGTCGCTGCATGGAATATTGCGGTAGGCTATGTGCTCTATTTCGTTTCGGCATTTCTGTTCGGCTACGGATTCGGAACGATGTTCCCGGCATTCAATACACTGTTTATCAACCTTGCGCCCAACTCGATGAGAGCGACCGCCAATGCGACCTATCTTACGGGCTGGGATGTCGGCATCGGATTCGGAATGCTTGTCGGCGGCATATTGTCCGAATACGGCTACGCCTGTTGTTATGCCGCAGGGGTGATACTCATATCGTTGTCGTTTACATTTTTCATCCGTCGGGTAACGCCGCACTTCGCCGTACACCGGCTGCGATAGAATGGCAAAGTAATTGCCGTAACCGTATTGCAAAAAAGATACAGTTATGGCAACAACAAAACTAAAAGGCGAGCCGGTATCGCTTATCGGCGAGTTCGTTAAGGTCGGCTCGAAAGCACCGGATTTCAAACTTGTAAAGACTGATTTATCGACTGTTACGCTCGAAGATTTCAAGGGCAAACGGGTAATTCTGAATATATTTCCGAGTCTCGACACGAAGGTGTGCGCAATGTCCGTGCGCCAGTTCAATTCGCGTGCGGCATCTCTCCCCGACACGGTTATAATCGCGGTATCGAAAGACCTTCCGTTCGCGCATGAGCGTTTCTGCACGACAAACGGCATTGAAAATGTCGTTCCCGTATCGGATTTCCGCAATTACGGCTTCTCCGAGGATTATGGTGTGGCGATGAAAGACGGAGCATTGGCGGGACTGCTCGCCCGTGCGGTGGTAGTCATTGACAAGGATGGCACGGTCGCATATACCGAGCTCGTGCCGGACATTTCGCAGGAACCGAATTACGACAAGGCGATAGATGCGCTGAAAGTACATTAGCAGACAAAACGGGTCGAACTTTTGGAAGTCCGACCCGTTCGATTATCTGAAATGCAGTTTTATTCGCACTCGTTGCCGCTGGTGCCGTAGATTTCGTTGAGAAGTTTCGCAAGACGCAGACCTGCTGCGAGGAACCGTTTCTCGATTACCGGAGTGTAGTCGGCAACGTAGTTGAACGAAACTTTCGTTTTGGCAGGCGTATTTATATATATGTCCGTAGCGATTTCCTGACTCTCTTTCAACCAGTCTATCGGCTCGCCTACCGCTATCGCCGCCTTCTCCTCAGGCGGACAGAGCCGGTCGAGCTGCTGCTGCCACTCGGTATAGCTCCATTTGTGCGCGACCTCCACGAGGTCGGTATCCCAAATCGAATGCAGCTTCTTGTCGCGATAGAAGAACTTCACCATGATTTTGTTTCCGCCCAGGTCGCTCAAATGTCCGGCGTGCATCGGCGCATGAATGTCGCCGACAAGGTGAATCAGGAAACGGAGATTCAGATTCTCCTGCTCAGGTGTCAGCTTGCCGCTTTTGAGTTTTGCGATAATGTCGTTAAGTGCCGTAACTATATCGCCGCGTTCGTTTTTCGGCATGGTTTCGTAGGTGAAACCCTTGTCTACATTGGCATAGTGCCACGTTTTGGCATAGCGGTGCTCGTTGTAACTCGCATTGTCCATCCAGTTGGCGTAATACACCAGCGAGTGGTTGCCTAACGCTTTCACGACCTTTTGATAAACTTCGGGCGTGAGGTTGCACTCGGCGATATATGCTATCGTGTCGTGTCCTTTCTGCCCCCAGCCGAACGATGGCATGTTCACCGCAATGGCGCAAATCAGAATTAGCAGTCTTTTCATGGTCGTCAGGTTTTATTGATTCATCGTGGCGAGGAACTCCTCGTTCGATTTCGTCATGTTCATCTGTTTTTGGAGGAACTCCATTGCCTCGACGGTCGTCATGTCCGACAGATATTTGCGCAGCACCCAAGTACGGTTCATAACCTCCTTCGAGAGCAGCAAATCCTCGCGGCGCGTGCCAGATGCGACTACATCGACAGCCGGATATACTCGTTTGTTGGCGAGTTTGCGGTCGAGCTGCAACTCCATGTTGCCCGTACCCTTGAACTCCTCGAATATCACTTCGTCCATCTTCGAACCGGTGTCAATCAATGCCGTTGCGATAATCGTCAGCGAGCCCTTCTCCTCGGTGTTTCGTGCCGCACCGAAGAAACGCTTCGGCTTGTGCAGCGCGTTTGCATCGACACCACCCGACAGCACCTTGCCCGATGCCGGCTGCACCGAGTTGTAGGCGCGGGCAAGACGCGTAATGGAGTCGAGCAGAATCACGACGTCGTGTCCGCATTCTACCATTCGTTTCGCCTTTTCGAGCACCATTTCGGCTACCTTCACATGGCGCGTAGCCTGCTCGTCGAATGTCGATGCCACAACCTCCGCCTTCACGTTGCGTGCCATCTCGGTAACCTCCTCCGGACGCTCGTCGATAAGCAGGACTATCATGTAGACTTCCGGATGATTGTCGGCGATTGCATTCGCAATGCCTTGCAACAGCACGGTCTTACCGGTCTTGGGCTGTGCTACAATCAGAGCTCGCTGGCCCTTTCCGATTGGGGAGAACAAATCGACAACGCGGTTCGACAGCGTATTGTGTCCGTTGCCCGTCAGATTGAATTTCTCGCTCGGGAACAACGGCGTCATGAACTCGAACTGCACACGGTCACGGATAAATTCGGGGTCGAGACCGTTGATTTCGGTAACGCGCACGAGCGGGAAATATTTCTCGCCCTCTTTCGGCGGTCGTATGATGCCGCACACCGTGTCGCCCGCTTTCAGACCGAAAAGTTTGATTTGCGACGGCGAAACGTAAATGTCGTCCGGCGAGTTCAGATAGTTGTAGTCTGCCGAACGCAGGAAACCGTATCCGTCGGGGATAATCTCCAATACTCCCTCACCGATGATTTCGGCCGCGAAATCATCCTTCGTGATTACTTTGTCCTCTGCCTGCTCATCCACCGGCGTGTCGAAACTCTCTTCTTCGATTTCCGCAGCCGTTTCCGTCGCTTCATGCGCCGGGGCTTCTTCCGCTGCCGTTGCCGGAATCTCCGGCAATACCTGCTGAACGGCATTCTTCGGCTTGCGACCGCGACGCTTCGGTGCCGGTGCGACCGGAGCCGATGCCTCCGCAGCGACCTCCTCGACTTTCGCCGGTTTTGCCGCAACCTCTGCCGGAACTTCGGCAACGGCTACTGCGACAGCCTCCTGCTCATCGCTTTTCGGTGCCGGACTTCCGCCGACCTTCACTCCCGACACTCTCGGACGGCGCCCGCGCTTAGGACGCTCTGCTGCAACTGTTTCAGATTGTGTAATCTGTTCTTTGCCGCCGGCATTGTCGCCTGCAATCTTCGCTATAATATCTTTCTTGGACAACCCTGCGATTTCGATACCCAATGCTTTTGCTATCTCACGCAGTTCTGCAACCGTTTTGCCTTCCAAGGCAACTAATTCCTGCATATCTTTATTTTTGTTATACGTCTTTATTGATTTATTGGTCGACCGGACAGCCGACCTTCAATGACGATGCAAATATAATACATATTTTCAAAATATCTCAAATAAATATTCGAATTATAAATGTAAAACGTGTTTTATGATATTATAATGTTATTATTTGATGACATTACAATAAAAAACTCCGCCAAGGTTTTAGCCTTAACGGAGTAATCAATCGTACTCGGAGCGGGAATCGAACCCGCACGGACATTGCTGTCCACAGGATTTTAAGTCCGGCGTGTCTACCTATTCCACCATCCGAGCCCTTGTTTCGCTTTCGCGGAAGCGGTGCAAATTTAGCACTTTATATCGTATTATCCAAATTGCGAATCGATATACTCCACAATTTCCGAAACGGAGCGTGGGTCGAACCACTTTATTTCTGCGTCGTGGCCGAACCATGTAATCTGTCGTTTCGCATAACGCCGCGAATTGCGCTTTATCAATTCGACCGCCTCGTCGAACGTTATTTTGCCGTCGAACATATCGAACATTTCGCTGTATCCGACCGTGTGCAGAGAATTGTATTCGCGATACGGCA
>CAZESW010000141.1:0-4954 GCA_964514795.1 uncultured Alistipes sp. | reverse complement strand
GGGCTGTAATCAAATCATCTACCGAGGAAAGGCAATCGGCAATTTTTCGCTGCTCTTCTCCATTATTGGGTAGTAACAATGGGAACGCATCTAAAATGGGCATGCGTAATGACAAAACCGTCGATTTAACAGCTTTTTGTGTTAAAATAAATGAAAAAGCTGTAATATAATGATATATAAACAAGGCATTGCAAGTAAAATCCTTTAATGCATATGCTCGTTGATGCAGATCAAATTTTCCAACATAATGTTTAGGGATAAATCGGCCTTCACCCGGGATAATTATTGCCTCACAATCAAATAAAAATTTATTTGAGGCTTTGACTGTCTCTGACCTATCAAATAAAGGATATTTCCCATTATGGACATTATCTTGAACATTTGACTTGCCATTAGAGATTGTGCAAATTGCGCCTATCGTAGTTTGCTTCCATTCTCCGGCATTTTGGAATTCGGGGAAACGAAGAGCAGGGACAGTTTTTCCCTCGGCGGGGAAAAGCTGCTGCATCAAGCCTTTTTTATGGGCTTTCAGTTCGTCTATTTTATTCTCCGCAGCCTTTATCAAGTTGTCGATCGAAGACAAACATTCGGCAATTTTTTGTTGCTCGCTTTTGTTATGAATAGAAGGTATTGGCAATAGTATTTCCGAGAATTGTTTATAACTAACCATTTTCCCATCGCGTATACCTTCCAGATTTTTATTCAAATCCCGAATAAATGCGCGTGACTTAAAATAGTACTTGAAATATTGATTATCTACATCCAATCTTTTCCTCAAAACTATATATGCAGGACTGCAAATACCTTTATAATCAGAGTATTCTATACCTCCTTGGAATGATCGCAGACTGATTATAAAATCACCAATATCTACAACTTTATAATTTTCAAGACTTTCGTCGGATACGATTACTTTGTAGTCTATCAAATCACGAGGTACAGCACCATGTTCTTGCGAAATCGCAAGAACGGGCAGATCGGAACTATGCTTTCTATTTGAAAGCTGTTCAAATACCTTGTCTCCTTTCCAATACCCCCATTCTCCGGCATTTTGGAATTCGGGGAAACGAAGAGCAGGGACAGTTTTTCCCTCGGCGGGGAAAAGCTGCTGCATCAAGCCTTTTTTATGGGCTTTCAGTTCGTCTATTTTATTCTCCGCAGCCTTTATCAAGTTGTCGATCGAAGACAAACATTCGGCAATTTTTTGTTGCTCTTTTGAATCAACCGGTGCAAATTGAACAAAATTCTCCAAGTCGGAATTTTTGAGATTGTTGATATTACCACCACCAATAGCAATAGAAACAAATTTTGTATAACTATCTGTTTGTAACAAATATTTAGCAAAAATAGTCTTAGGTCTGAAAATCGAACAAAAGGCTCCTACTGTCAGATCATATGAAATATCCTGTTTGAGTTCTGCATTCTTGCCGACCAACGCTTTGCTGCCATTAGACATGCAGATTACTATATCTCCTTTTTTTAGGCGTTGTTCAGATGTACAGATCTTATTGACAAATACTAAATCTCGATGCAAAATCAGTTGATTATCTTGAATATTAGTAGATCGTAGTACGCCTATTCCTTGGTTATCATTAGTAATATCTGTCGTGCTATATGTTAACCCCCTGAAAAAAGAGCCAAAATCATTAAGCCTATAAGGTTTCCATACTCCAGCATCCGGAAACCGCAAGGCCGGGACAACTCCCTGTCGGGTATCTTTTTCGTTAGTCTTCATAAGCCGAAAGTCCTGATATTTCGTGGCCGTCGGCCAGTCGTTTCAACATGGGGACAAGATCGTCCATCAATGCCAACTCCTTTTTGGTGCGCTCTCTCCAACCCAAACCGAGCGGAGCGAGCAAATCGCTGAGTTTCTCGCCATCGAAGATTTCGCGTTCGACGATCTCCCGGACGAACGCATCCAAGGCAGAAAACTCCAATCCGTATTTAGCAGCGATGGCCGTAATTTCGTTTTTGTATTTCTCCGCTTTGAAAAGCTCGTAGCCGTTCTTAATCTCCTGCTCTGTTTTACCGTTGATCTCGTCAAGGCTGTTGATGTAGGCGACGATGTCCTCTTTCTCCTCCATCAAATTCGCACTCGATGCGACCAATGCAATAAGCTGTTCTTTTGTAATCCGTTTCTGGGTTGTGCTGCGATTGGTATATCGGGCGATAAGACCCATGATATAGTCGTAGTCGATGATTGCCGATGCAAAGAGAACGAATTCGAAATCGAGCTCCTCGATTTGCGGATTTACCGGTTCGCCATCTCGCTTCTCGCGTCGCTTTTTCAACTGTCGGGCAGTGTCAAGATACATGCCTCTGAATGCACGAAGTGCATCTTCGGGCAATAACGATTCGATTCTGGCTTTGTCGTCCGACTGGATATCCGTATACTGTTCCAACTGCGTCCGAAACCGCTGAACCTCTTTGAAACAGTTGATAAAACCGGCACGCGCCTCATCGCCTCGAAGGTTGCTGACCTCTTCGGGCTTGCACTCCAAACCGTGCGACTGCATGAACGCATCCAGTTTGGAGATGGCCTCTTCGTATTTCTCGATAACTTTCGGCGCAGGATCGACCAGCCAGATGTGTTTGGGATCGTTCTCGGTTTTCTCTCCGGAGAAAAGGGCGATCGCTTCATCGACCGCAGTTTCCAACCCCCGAAAATCGAGAATATTACCGTAAGGTTTCGTATCGTTCAAAATGCGGTTCGTGCGCGAAAAAGCCTGAATCAACCCGTGATATTTCAGATTCTTGTCGACATACAGCGTGTTGAGAGATTTGGAATCGAAGCCGGTCAGCAGCATATCGACAACGATGATAATATCTATCTTGTCCTTGTGCGAGACATCGCGGTTGCTGTATTTCTGCGACTTGATACGTCCTTGAATATCCTGATAGTAAGCGTCGAACTCCGCAATCGCATGATTTGTCCCGTATTGACGGTTGTAATCGTCGATAATCCGCGCCAAAGCGGCTTTCTTCTTGTCGGGATCTGTCTGGTTGTCGAAACGCTCCTGTGGCAAATCCTCCTGAATCTGTTGTATATCCTTGTTGCCTTCGGCCGGAGGCGAAAAAACACAAGTAATATTCAATGGTTCGTATTCGGGATTTTCGGTTTGCCGCTCCTGCAGAACCGTCTTGAACAAACTATAATATTCGATAGCATCGTCTATCCTGTCGGCTGCCATGATGGCATTGAACCGGCGAGAGTCCGTAGCTGCATCGTGACAGCTTAATATAGCCTCCACAATCGCCCGTTTGGTAATCGTACTGCCGCTTTGCAGGTTCTCGCCATCGGGCTTGAAATAATCTATGTGAAAACGCAATACGTTTTTGTCGTCGATAGCATGGGTAATCGTATAGGCGTGCAACTCCTTCTCGAAAATATCGGCCGTCGTTTTATAAGAACCCTGTTCGCCGTCGACTTGTGTGAACGTCGAATTTTGTTCGAAGATAGGCGTACCCGTAAAACCGAAGAGTTGAGAGTTCGGAAAAAACTCCTTTATCGCCTTGTGATTACGTCCGAACTGGGAGCGGTGGCATTCGTCGAAAATAAACACGAATCGTTTATTTCTCAACGGTTGCAAGCGTTCTTGGTAGTTCTTTTTATGCTTTGGATCGAGGGCGATGCCCAGTTTCTGGATAGTCGTTACAATTACCTTGTCGGCATAATCGTCCGACAGCATCCGTCGAACCAGTGTTTCCGTATTGGTATTCTCCTCAACGCAATTTTCCTGAAACCGGTTGAATTCTTCGCGGGTTTGACGATCCAAATCTTTCCGATCCACGACGAACAGACATTTGTCGATATCCGGATTGTCTTTCATCAAAGTGGATGCCTTGAACGAAGTGAGCGTTTTGCCGCTGCCAGTCGTATGCCAAATATAGCCATTCCCCCGATTCTGATGCACGCAATCCATAATGGCTTTTACGGCATAAATCTGATATGGACGCATAATCAACAGCTTTTGTTCGCTCGCGACCAACACCATGTAGAGACTAATCATCTTGCCGAGTTCGCATTTGGCAAGCACTGCGCTCGAAAAGGCATCGAGGTTGGTTATTTTCGTATTTCGCTCCGTCGCGTACTCGTACACCGGGAGGAATTGTTCATCCGCATTAAAAGAGAAATGCTGGTTGTTGTTGTTCGTGAAATAATACGTATTGCTCTGGTTGCTGACGATGAACAACTGGATGAAACAGAGCAGGGATTTCGTGTAGCCGTTTCCCGGATCGCTTTTGTAATCCACGATTTGCTGCATGGCGCGTCGCGGACTGACATCGTAGTTTTTCAACTCGACCTGCACGACCGGAATACCGTTAATCAGCAGTATAACATCATAACGATGATGGCTGTTGTCGGTATTCATCCGCAACTGGTTGATTACTTCATAATCGTTTTTGCACCAGTCCTTGATATTGACCAATGTATACTGCAACGGTGTCCCGTCTTCGCGCGTGAACGTATTTCGCTCACGCAATCTTTTGGATGATGCAAAAACATCAGGATTGATGATCTCTTCAAGCAGCCGATCGAATTCCGAATCAGACAATTTCACACGATTCAAAGCCTCGAATTTCTGTCTGAAATTGGCCACAAGAATGTTTCTGTCGTGAATATCATCACGATAAACATATTTCAATTGCTCGGTCAGCTTTCGAATAAAACTTTCTTCTATCTGTTTCTCTCGGTTCATAATTGCTTCATTGGGTATTCAACACACCCAATGAAGTACAAATATAGTAAATTATTCGGCTTTTACACAAATATAAGCAAAACATAAAAATAATTATTTCTTCTTTATAGAGTTGGCTTTGTCTGTTAAAATCCCTGCTTCTCGGACTTTCTGTTTTGCCTGTTCTTCGAGTATGATTTTTTTGCGAATGGTTCGTTCATATTGTTCGACATCCTTTTTCATTAGGCGGATTCTGGCGTTGTCGCTGTTCAGCT
>CAZESW010000140.1:0-4959 GCA_964514795.1 uncultured Alistipes sp. | reverse complement strand
CGGTTACGAAATTCTGGCAACTGCTCCTCGACGTTCTCAAACGTGTCGAGTAATCTGGCCCGCCGGATTTTGCAAAACGAATCGCCGCAGGAGTTCTCTCCCGCGGCGATTTTTAATGTCCTTATCCACTTGCTCTCTATTCCGCGATGTCATGATTGACGATTCGGAGGTAGTATTCGCCGCCGGAGTAGTCGATGATGCCCGCGACAGAGAATCTGCCCGTCGGTATCGCTTCGTCGGCATAACTGCATCGCCCCAAGGTGCGGATGCCGAATCTGTTGCCCTCGGAATCGGTAATGCAGCGGGTCGTGGTAACATGTTCCCCGTCGGCGGTGTCGCACCATTTGCCGTTGGTGCCGCCGAGGTCCGCCGCGATGTCCGCGAAAAGGACGAATGCCCCGATGTCGGCAATTGAAATCTCGGAGAATCTGCGTATTGCGGGTTTGCGGTCGTCGCCCGTTTCGCTGTCGATGCGTATGTAGCGCGAAATCAGGTCACCGTTGATTCCGTCCACGGGAAAATCGCCCGTCGGATGCGCTCCGAGCACCGTTTTGCCGCCGACGCGGCCGAGCGTCATGCCGTTGCAGAATACCGTTACGCGCGAATATATCGGAATCATGCGGTAGAGCGACACGCGGTCGATGTCGATTTCGATTCCGCCCGTGTCGTCGAGAACGACGATGCTCTTGTAGTATTCGCCGAGCCAGTCGTTCGCCATTACCGTGCCGGAGATTGTCAAATCCTCCGTGATGTCGTATATGTCGTTGCGGCACAGCGATTTCAGGTAAGCAACGGAAACCTTGCGCGGATTGCCTCCGTCGCCCTTGTCGGGATAGGAGAGCGACGACGAGGTGTCGCAGGCGACCGCCGCCAGACTAATCAATGCTATCAGAAACCGTGCAGTCATTGCGCGAACGCGGTTTTAGGATGAATCTGTCGCCGACGCCCGTAACTCTGCCGTAAAGCAGTATGCCGCAGAGAGAAACTTCGCCGTCGGGAATCACGTCGTCCGCAAAATCGGCATATTCGCGGACGCAGGAGTAGATTTCCTCGCCGTCCGGAGCGACGAACCTCCGGTAACCGGCGAATGTTCCGCCGTCGGTCGGCTCGGTCGGCTCAGTCGGCGTGTAGCGCAGTCCGTCGATTCTCACCAGCCGTCCGCAATGGTCGGTATCGCCAGCGGCGATTACGGTCGGAACGACCTCCGACAATACGTCGCCGCGAATTATGTGTCTGTCGAGCAGTACGTCGGTCATGAAATATTCGGCTGGACGCTGCGAGTGGGAACGCGGTTTCAGCCCGATTTGCAGAACGCCGTTCTCGACTGCCACGGTACAGTCCGCGAGATTCACCGAAACCGTTGCGCCGACGGGGTATTTGTTGTGGATGTCGTATGTGCCAGCCATTATTTCGGCTCCGCCCGTCGAGTCCTCGACGAAAAACGTTCTGCTGAAATTTCCCGCCTCGTCGCTCGTCGTTACGCGACCGGCTATGACTACATTCGTCGTTATGTCCGTACCCGTGCCGCTGCATAACCTACGCAATTCGGCGACGGTCGCCGTCGCCGGTTCGGGTACAGACTGTCCCGAACGGTCGTCGAAGGAGTCGTAGCATCCGGCGGCGGCCAAAGCGGTTACAATTATACATATTTGTCGCAATCCGTCCATTTGAAGTCAAAATAAGTCGTTGTCTACAAAGTTATAAATAATATTTGCTAAATTTGTCGGCGATTACCAAAATGTTTGTCCTATGGGAATAATGTTGCAGACGGAAAGCGCGGAACAACTCGAAAAACTGATAGTTCCCGACAGCGTGCAGAAGGCGAAACTCGCCGATACGATTCATCGAATCACGACGCTCGACGTCGAGCAGTTGATGACCGACCTCGTCAAGGAGGGGTGCTGGATAATGCTGAAAATCGCTCTCGCACTTGCCATATATTTTATCGGCAAGTGGATAGTAAACTGGATGATACGGCTTATGGACGCCGCATTCGAGCGTCGTAAGGCCGACGAATCGCTGCGGACGTTCATGCGCAGTTTCGTGAAGGTCGTGCTGATGCTCGTCGTCCTGCTGATTGTCGTGCAGACGCTCGGTGTCAATACTTCGTCGTTCATAGCCCTTTTCGCCTCTGCCGGACTGGCGATAGGTATGGCTCTGAGCGGTACGTTGCAGAATTTTGCGGGAGGACTCGTCATTCTCCTGCTGCGTCCGTACCGTGTCGGCGACTACATTACGTCACAGGGGCAGTCGGGTACGGTGGCCTCTATCGGTCTGTTCCTGACAAGAATACAGACCACGGACAATCGCACGATTTATATTCCTAACAATGCGATTTCGTCGTCCATCGTCGATAACTATACCCAGTCGGCGACGCGCCGTCTGAACTGGACACTCGCGATAAGTTACGGCGACGATGTCGATGTCGCCCGTGCCGAGATTATGAAGATGCTCGAATCCGACCCGCGTGTGCTCGATTCGCCCGCTCCGGTCGTCTATGTCGGCGAACTGGCGGACAGCTCGGTGAATCTGACCGTAAGGGCGTGGGTGAAAACCGAGGATTACTGGGATGTGCATTTCATGATGAACGAAAAGATGTACAAGGAGTTGCCGAAATACGGCATCCGTTTCCCGTTCCCGCAGATGGACGTGCATGTGTCGAAAGATTGATTCGCGCACGTTTTCGATGCTCCGTTTTGCTTGAATGAACGTAAAAATTACTATATTTGTCGAACGCAAACAATTAAAACGAACTGAATATTTATGGAACTTAGAGAGATTATGGCAATATCGGGACAGCCCGGTTTGTACAAGTATATCGCGCAGTCGCGCAACGGCGTGATTGTCGAGTCGCTTCTCGACGGCAAGCGCATGAACGTTTCTTCGACCTCCCGCGTCAGTGCGCTGACCGAGATTTCGATGTTCACCGAGGGTGAGGACATCGCATTGGCAGAGGTATTTACGAAAATGTACGTCGTTACAGAGGGTAAGGCTGCATTGTCCGCCAAGGAGGCTCCGGAGAAACTCAAAGCGTTCTTCGCCGAGGCAGTACCCGATTACGATCGCGAACGTGTCCATGTTTCGGACATCAAGAAGGCTGTTTCGTGGTTCAATCTGCTTGTCGAAGCCGGTTTCACCGAGTTCAAACTGCCTGACGAGGAGCAACCTGCCGAAGCGTAAATTTTCGGCGACAAGCAATATGAAAAATCCCGCTGCCTATCGCAGCGGGATTTTTCTTGTTGCGGTAATCCGATTACCAGTTGAGAATCTTGCGGAAGTCGTACTCCTCCGGATTCGCAACGTATTTCTTCGCTGCTTCGTAATCCTCCGGAGTGATGTAGTTCAGCAGATTGTTGATGACCTGCTGGATTTTGTCCGACTCGATATTCACCAAACGCGGCGGAATCTTGCCCGTCGTCGGGTCCTGCAAATCTTTCAGGTAGAGCGGCGATACGAAACCGTCCTGGCTGATGTAAACCATGCAGCCCGTCTTGCCCTCCGAGAAGAGCTTGTAAACGCCCATACCCAGCTCCGAGCAGTAAACGAGGTCGTATGCGATAGGGGTCTGGCAACGTACCTCGTAACCGATTTCTACCGGACGCGACTTGATTTTCAGACCGAGCTCCTTCACCTTCTTTTCGAGCATCTCGTTGAAGATGTGAGCCTTCGATACCTTGCCGAGTTCCGGATGTCCGTGGTCGTCATACGGGAAGTGGATGCCCGACTTCGCGATTTCCTCGTCGGAAAGCGAGTGGAACACACCCTCCGAAATCATCGCCACACCGTACTCTACACCCATCAGCTTGCGCTTGATGATGGACGAAACGACGAGGTTCACGATTTTGTCTACCGTGATGGTGGTCTTGTTGAACATCTCCGGAATGACAATCATAGGGTAGTGGCAGGCCGAACCGATACCGAATGCGAGGTGTCCTGCCGAACGGCCCATGGCCGCTACGACGAACCAGTTCGCCGACGTGCGCGCATCGTTGTATGCCGCGCGTCCGATTACCGTTCCACCCTCTTTCGCCGACTGATAGCCGAACGTAGGCGAGCCGGCAGGCAGCGGAAGGTCGTTGTCGATAGTCTTCGGAACGTGGATGTTTGCGATAGGATACTGCTTAGCTTCGAGGAACTTGGCGATACGGTTCGCGGTCGATGCGGTATCGTCGCCACCGACGGTTACGAGCAGTTTCACGTTGTTGTCCTTGAAGAAATCGAGGTTGAAGTTCTCCTCGAAATCCTTGTCGGTGGGCTTGAAACGGCTCATGGTGAGGTACGAACCTCCCTGGTTGAAAATGTAGTCCGCCTTGAAGAAATCGAGGTCTTCGAAACGCGGCGACGGATTGAACAGACCCGAATAACCGTAGTGCAGTCCGATTACGCGATAACCTTTTGCAAGGAAAGTCTTGGCAACGCTGCCTACGACGGTATTCATGCCCGGTGCAGGTCCGCCACCCGTGAGAATTGCGATAGCATCTTTCATAGTGGTAAATTTATATTAAACGAATTTTTGCTTAAATCCGCCCAAAGATAGCATTTTTTTCGATAGGGTGTATTGGCGGCTATGCAAAAACAAAAATTTGCTGCGGGTCGGCATAGAGATTTTCGGTTTCCAGCCCCTTTTTTCGTGCACGTTTCAGTGTGTAGAGCGTACCGCTGCGGCTGCCGTCGCAATAGGCGATGACTGCCGACGAATTATCGACGAGAAAATCGTTGCGGCGGTAGTAAACGTCTGGCGAATAACGCTGTGCAAGAATTATCGAGTCGTCTGCCTCGGCGACGATGCGGGCGAATCTATCGCGGTCAGTAGCAGAGAAGCCTTTGTCCTGCCCGTTGAACGGTATCACGCAGACGAGCCGAATATCGGGCAACTCCGGTTTTAGAGTCAATACCGCTTCCGCCGCCGCAAGGTCGAACCCGATTGCCATTCCGCTCAAAAACGTGCGATACCCCCGG
>CAZESW010000139.1:0-4972 GCA_964514795.1 uncultured Alistipes sp. | reverse complement strand
AAAAGCTTCCGGCGGATTATTCCTATGCCATTGACGAGCTTTTAAATGTTGATACCCATGTTATAGAGTTTACCGAGGCTTTCGGACAGCACCGACAGATACTCGACACGGAATCGCACCTCGTCGCCGCCATAAGGCGTTTCGGCAGCCGCAGCGACGGCATCGCGCAGATAGGACATCATATCGCGCCAGCCGTTAGCGACGCGGAATATCCTCGACAACAACGGAGTACGGGCGAGAACATCGAACGGAACGGAGATAAGGCGGTTCTTGACTATTTCGTCGCGAATCGAAGCGATAACCGCTTTATCCGAATCGGCGATATATGGATGCGTCAGAATTCCGTCGGCATCGACATAGTAGAATGTGTCGCCCGACGCTCCGGAACGGGCATGGTGCTGCAATTCGAGCAGCCGCTCCAAGAACGAGTATGCCAGCGTGTTGCGCAACGGATAACCCATCGTCACATTCACCGCACCGAGTTCGTCAGGGAGTGCATATAGTAGCGGCATCAGCAGATTTTCGTCCGTCAGCACCACGGCGGTCTCCTTGTCCAATTTCCCATTTTCGGCAAGTTCGCGAAGCACCGAAACCGCATATTTGCACTGTACGACGTTAGACCCTGCGGCGACCGTATGCAAGGAGCGGATATTGCGCAGATTGTCGTGGCTTATGCCCCGTTCGGGCGGCAGTTCGCGGATGCTTCGGCGCACGAACATTCCTGCCTCCTGCATCGGGTCAGCGACATAGTAATCGTCGTAATCCCAGAAAAAATCTACATCGTAATTGTTTGCAAGATAGGCGAACAGCCGTCTTTCGCAGGTCGAAAGCGCATTGAATCCCGCCACGACATAACGTCGCGGCGGCAGATGACGCGCTTCGCCGCTATCTATGCGACCGACGGCCTCGCGGTACATCATGCCCGTATAGGCGATGCCGAGCGAGCGAAGTCGTTCGCGATATTCGGTATAGATTGTGCCGAGCGTCCGCCAGATAGCCAGAAACCGCCGCTTCTGTTCCGACAACGACGCCTCCTCGCCTATCGTCCGCCAAAAATCGGCAATGATACGCAGTTGTGTTTCCGTTAGATAGCCGACATCGGCTTCCAATTCCTTAATATCGGATATGTTGCGGAAAAGCTGCGACGCATCGACCATATATTTGTCTATCATGTCGAAATCGGCGAGCAGCATTTCGCCCCAGAAATAAAATTTATCGAAACTTTCGTCGTGATATTTCGAATACACGCCGTAGAGTTCGGCAATCAGTCGGATTTTGTCGGCCGAATGCAACCCGGCCAGTTCCGTCATCACATCGTCCACCGACAGATATTCGGGTTCCCCAATCGGACGGTCGGCGATGGATGCGAGCGAATCGGCGAAAAAAAGGCGGGCACGACGCGACGAGAACATTATCGAGAGCGACGAAATGTCGTTCCCGTACTTGACATAGAGCCTGCCGGCAACCTCGGACAGAAAAGTGCGCATAGCGTGCCGGCGTTTAGTCTACCGCTATAATTTCGCCGCCGAAAAGCGATGTTTTGCCGCGTACGATTTCGGGCTTGCCGCGATAGAACACCTTTGCGGCAGTCGAAGTTACAGCTTCCAGTCGCTCGGACGCACGTATGCGGACATCGGCGCCATGAGAGGCATCGACGATGGATGATTCGGTAGCCAAATCCCACGCTTCGATTTTGGCGGTCGAAACGTTTATCTTGAAATAGCGCGACGAGCCGCTTATGACGAGCGAACTTTTGCCAGTACACTCGATGAACGTATCGAGCGCCTGCACGTCGATAGTTACGATAGCTCCGCCAGTAACAGCCATGTCGAGGATACGGCATTCGACCGCACCTTCGAACGTAGCCGTCGCATGGGCGATTCTTATGTCGGACAGCGATTCGTAATATATCGTAACATCCGTAACGTCCTCGCGTTTCTGGTCGAAACGCTCCTCGACCCGCAAAACGCCCTCCTTATTGACCGACGCCTTGAATTTGGATGTTATGCAGCCCTTGGTATCGTAGACGATTTTGGTATCCTCACCATCGACAATCCGTTTCAGATGCACGTTCAGAGGGCCGTCAATCTCCAGTCTGGAAAATGGCGACAGCAAATCCGTCTTCGGAATCGACGTTACGACACGTTCCGACGATTGAGGCTGCGCAGGCTCCGACGATGCAGACAGAGCGAAAACCGGCATTGCAACCGAAAGCAATACCAAAACCGAAATCAACCTGTTCATACCCGTAGTGTTATGTAAATTTCAACAGACCAAGATACGACTTTTTCCGCAGATAATCGCACTCTGTTCAAATATTTTTCCTATCTTTCAAACAAAAACGACCGAAACAACGATGAACAGATTGTTTACAGCCATTATCGGTTCGCTGTTTTTGTTCGGTTGCGCCGACTACGGCAAAGTTCACGACCGGATGACACTTGCAGAATCGCAAATGCTGTCGTCGCCCGACTCTGCACTTGCGACAATAATGTCCGTCAATCGGCGGCATCTGCGAACTCCCAAAGATAAAGCGCGTTATGCACTGATATATTCGCAGGCTCTGGACAAGAACTATATCGACGTGGCGAACGATTCGCTGAGCCGCACGGCAGCGGACTTTTACAACGAATACGGACCGGCACGGAAACGGATTCTCGCGAATTTCTATCACGGCCGCGTGTTGCGCAACAGCGGCGAATACATAAAGGCGATGCTTTCATTTCTGGATGCGGAGCAGGACATCGAATCGACCGGCGATAATTATATCGCCGGTTTGACATATACGCAGATGGGTGATATTTACAAGCACTACTGCGACTACGCCAAAAGTTTCGAGGCATACGACAAATCGCGCGAACATTACGAGAAAGCGGGACTTATCCAGCATAGGAATTATGCGTTGTTATATATGGGAACAACTTATCTTAATACCCATAATCCAGAACTCAGTATAACAACTTTAAAACACACCTTAGAGGAAGCGAATAAAGCTTCTGATTCAGTTTTAATGAAACTATGTTTATGCGAATTAATGATAGTATATGATTCCAATGGCAAATACAGACAAGCCTTCAATACTATAAATGATTTACGTATTAATTTCAACAACTATTTATATAATACAGATATTATTGGCTGTATTGCACACATATACGCAGCCAATAAATTTCAACATAAAGCGACACAATATCTAAATTACGGTTGGAGTTTAGCCCACAATTCTTCCGATTCCTCTACAATGTATTACCATTCCGCACGAATCAATGTGCAAATCAATAATTACAAACAAGCATATATCGACTACAACAAATCAACGGCATTGCAATTAGAGCTATTGCAAGAATCCTTACGGCAACCTATTATATCGGCACAACGCGATTATTTTCATCGGAGAGCCGAACGGAACCGTCAGCGATATACAATCAGCAGAATAATTACGACAACTATTGCGGGCTTGTGTGTCACAGCGATATTGGCGATAGTCAAATATATGCGATACCGCATACGTTTGAAGAACGAAGAAATCAACAAATACATGGCCACGGTTCACGAACTGCGCTGCACCATCCGACAGAACGACAACAACATGGCTCCGCTATTGGAACGCTTGCTGAAAGACAGGCTGCAACTGATAGACGAACTCGGCAACATGTATTACGAGCAGTCGAATACGAGCAAACAGCAGGAGTGCATATACCGCAAAGTCAGAAACGTAATCGACGATTTGAGCAACAACAAAAAGACGCTCGCCGAATTGGAGGACATCGTAAACAAATGCCGGAACAACAAAATGGCACGGTTGAGAGCTGAGATGCCCGAGCTGAAAGAGAAGGATTTCAAACTGGCCTGTTATGTGTTGGCCGGATTCTCGAATCGGGTAATCTGCGTATTCACCGGCGACACAATCGAGAATGTCTACAAACGTAAATCAAGACTGAAAGCCAAAATCGCGGCAGCGAATACCCCAGGTAAAGATTCATTTCTGAGCGCATTATAAATACTTAAAGACTTTAACGACCTTAAAGACTTTAAGGCCGTTAATGCGGCATGAATTTTGCACAAAATGCAGCGTGTCAGAATTTAGGCAGCTCCTTATTTACAATCTGTTATATTTCAGAAATTTGCAAATCAGAGAGTCAGATTTAAATAGCAAAATTATATGGAGAATCGAAAAACCCAATATATCTTTGTGAAAAAGTATTGCACCATTTATTAACCAATTAAAACCCAAAAAACATGAAAAGATTTATTGCTTACATCTGCTCGCTTATGCTCGTATTCACGGCAACCACCTTATCGGCAGCGATTTCAAAAGACGACATCAAAACAACACCTATTACAATCAGAGATGGCATTGGTGATGCTGGCCAAATCACCCGCCCGCGCACTCCGGCATTTGTTCCTATTAACGGTTTGTACGACGACGGACGAGTGATTCTCGACTTTATCGACGAAATCGGACATATCAGCGTAACCGTCGCCAACCAATCGACAGGCGAAACCTATTTCGAGTACTGCGACTCCGCAGAAGGACACTTCGAAATGGAGATTACACCGTCGAAAGGCGATTATCTGCTGACTATACAGACCGAAAACGGAGCAATATATTACGGCAACTTCACTCTGTAAATCCTGATACGCAGAATTTATTTTCACCGCTTGTTATCTGACACTCAACGCAATAAAATCAGACAACAAGCGGTTACGGGGAGATTATGTGCAATTACCGACGGTACAGCGACCGAAAAGAGGGTCGAAAATCGCACATCTTCAACGACCTAAACAACCGACCGACCATGAAAAAGCAACGCACAATCGAAAATGTCAACTTCAAGGACGGAGAAGTATATCTGTTCCACACAGACGATCCGGGTTGTCCGAGCGGCAGTTCGCTGTGGGCGCAGTTCTTCGAGGACAACCGCATAGAAGCGTACACTACCGACATGCGGACATTCACGCTATGGAAGCC
>CAZESW010000138.1:0-4996 GCA_964514795.1 uncultured Alistipes sp. | reverse complement strand
ACGACACGCCGTTGACCTCCTGCGAGAGGTTGCAGGCCAGCACCGACATCGAGAAGCGCTCGTCCGGGTCGTTAGGGTGCACCTTGCCGAGGTTGATATACTGCTCCCAGGTGATGCCGAGCACCTCCGGATAGTGCGACATGTACTGGCGAATCATCGACTCAGGGAACGCGTCGTGTCCCGCAGGCACAGGCGTGTGCGTCGTGAAGAGCGACGACGAGCGGATAACCTCCAAAGCCTCCGAGAACGAGAGTTTGTTGCGTGCGATGAGATTGCGGATGCGCTCGATGCCGATAAATGCGGCATGTCCCTCGTTGCAGTGGTAAACATCCTGCTTGATGCCCATCTTCACGAGTGCGCGGATACCGCCGACGCCGAGCAGAATCTCCTGCTTCAAGCGGTTCTCCCAGTCGCCGCCGTAGAGATAGTGGGTAACCTGACGGTCTTCCTCGATATTGGCTTCGTAGTCGGCATCGAGCAGATAGAGAGCGGTTCTACCTACCTGACAACGCCAAACCCGTGCGCTGAGCGTACGTCCCGGGAATGCCACATGCACGGTAACCCAGCTGCCGTCGTCGTCGCGAACCGGCGAAATAGGCAGTTTGAAGAAGTTCTGCGCCTCGTATGCAGCCTCCTGCGCACCCTGCGCCGAAAGACGCTGGGTGAAGTAGCCGTAGCGGTAGAGCAATCCGACGGCGACCATCGGCACGTTCTTGTCCGAAGCCTCTTTGAGGTAGTCGCCCGCGAGGATTCCCAGACCTCCCGAGTATATTTTCAGCGTATGGTGCAGACCGTACTCCATCGAGAAATATGCAATCTTCGGAGTCGCTGCGTTCGGTTTCTCGTTCATGTACTCCTGGAACTGCGCATAAACCGAATCGAGCATTCCGAGGAACTCGGCATCGTTTTCCAGTTCGTGGAGACGCTCCATCGGCAGTTTGTCGAGCAGCGCGATAGGATTGCGGTCCACCTCAACCCACAAATCCCTGTCGATATACTCGAACAGATCGCGGGCGCCGAGAGTCCAGCTCCACCACAGGTTGCGAGACAACTCTTCCAACGGATGCAGACGCTTCGGAAGCGATTTCTCGACCATCATGCGCTGCCACGTCGGACGTTCAGCGACGAGCTGCTGACGTACGAAGTTGATTTGCTCGTTCGATGCGCCGCCGTCACCGAGCACAGCACGGTTGGTGCGGGAGATGCAACTCTCGATAGCATATTCGTAAGCCGCCAGATAGTGTTTGAACATGTTGCTCCACAGAGCGCGTTTCGATATCTCGTATGCCGAAGCGCGCGCCGCGGCAATCTTTTCGTCCGACAATTCCATGAAACGGCAAACGGCCTCAGCCACGGCATCGGCGGACTGCGCCGTATTGTCGTCATTGCGCTCGACGACAACGATTCCGTCGTGTTCGTCGAGCGACGAAGCCCATGCGCCGAAACCGGCGAGCGACGACGTTACGGTCGGAACCGAGAACGCGATGGATTCGAGCGGAGTATAGCCCCACGGTTCGTAGTACGACGGGAACAGCGTCAGGTCCATGCCGACGAGCAGTTCGTAGTAGTTCTTGTTGAACACGCCGTCGCTGCTGTTGAGATATGTCGGAACGAAGATAACCTTCACCTTCGATTCCGGACTGTCGAGCACGCTGCCGTCGATGGCCTGCGCAATCTGGTCCCACGTGATATTTTCGAGATAGTGGGTCGAATAGCGGTACTGCGCCGGGTCTATCGGCTGCGACTTGTCGCGCAGGTGAGCCTGCAAATCGACACGAGCGCCGTGGTTGGCGGCAGGAACGGTGACGTATGCGAGAATCTCGCGGTCGAGATTGCCCGACGCGAGCCGTTTCAGCGCCTCGAAGAATACGTCGAGGCCCTTGTTGTGGAATTCGTAGCGGCCGCTCGTACCGATAATCAACGGCTCCTGCTGGAACTTGCAGCTCAGGCACGCCTCCGCGACCTCAATCATGGCCTTGCGAGCTTCGGAGCGTTTGCGGTCGTACTCGTCGCCCGTCCACACGAAATCGTTCTCGAATCCGTTAGGTGTAACAACGTCGGCCTCCTTGCCGAGCAGATATTTGCACTCGCGGGCGGTAATGTCGCTCACCGTAACGAATGCATCGTGATACTTGGCGCCCATTTTCTCTATCGAATGCTTCGCGACGACGTTGAACTGACGCGCGAGGTCGTCGGCGTTGAATCCCGCCAGTCCTCCGTAGAGCGGCAGACGGTTGCCGGCGATGCAGCGGCCCATTACGGTCGCGTGGGTAGTCATCACGGTAGCGACGTACGGCGAATGCTTGCGCAGGTAAAGACCTCCCGCAGCGGTCATCCACTCGTGGAAATGGGCTACGACCTTATCCGTTACCGAGCAGAAGTTCTCGACGTAGGATTCGATAACCTGGCCCGCGATATAGCCGAACAGAACCGGCTCCACATAATCCCACTGGCCCGATATGGAATCGACGTTATAGCTCTCCCACATCATCTTCAATATCTCGTCCTTCTGTGCGAACAGCGTGGTGAAGTCTATCAGAATCGCAATCGGCGAACCGCAGATTTTCCAGCGGCCGATACGAACGCGGATTCCCTTTTCGTAAAGGCTCTGTCGCCATGCCCACATCAGAGTCGCATCCTCCTCGAACTCGGAAACGCCGTTGTCCTGCGAGAAGTCGGGACCGACGGTGATGTACTTGTCGCCCAAAAGTCCGGTTACGGTCAATGCCTTGGTCGCAATCACGGTGTGGATGCCTCCTACCTTATTGCACACCTCCCAACTTACCTCGAACAAGGTGTCGGGCGAAAATTTAGTTTCATTCATAATTATCTGATTGTTTGCATTTTCTTTCGAATACCGCTGCAAAGGTAATATTTTAAGTCGATAAACGGAAAGAATTTATTAAATTTTTTTAATATTATTTTACCTTATATTATATACCTATCTCAAAAAACGTGCTTATGACTGCGTCCGAAAGCAGAAATCGTTCGGGCGGCATCATCAGTCTGTCGTCGCTCTCCGTAGTCGCACGGACGAGCAGCCCCGACCCGACGAACTCCCGTGCTGCGGCTTCGATGCGCTCCGCTTCGTCGCCTCCGAACTCCGCGGCGATATGCCGAAGCGACAGCCCCTCGATACGCCTCAACGATGTCATGACATATTCGTTCAGCCGGTCGCGTCGCGACAGCCGCTCTTCGCCGTAGACTATGCCCGCCGCATATTCGTCGGCAGGCTGTTCGCACCATCGGCGCATATTGCCCGCATACGAATGCGCACCGGCACCGATGCCCAGATATTCGTCGCCCGTCCAGTAGGAGGAGTTGTGGCGCGAACGGAATCCTCCGAGCGCATAGTTCGACACCTCGTAATGTTCGAATCCCGCGGCAGTCAGAGCGTTGTGGACGGCAAGAAATTCGCGTTCGCTGCGCTCCTCAGCGACCTGACGCATAGTACCCGCGGCTAGCATACGGCCGAACCGCGTATCGGGTTCGATAGTCAGATGATACGCCGACACATGCTGCACACCGAGCGACAGAGTGCGTTCGAGCGACCGCGCCAGAACGCCGTCGCCGAAACCGTCCACACCGAAAATCAAATCGACGGAGATATTGTCGAATCCCGCATCCTGCAACAGTTTCACCGCCCGTTCCGCCTGTTCCGCCGAGTGTCGCCGACCCATGAACCGCAGCTCGCCGTCGTCGAACGACTGCACGCCGAGCGAAACGCGGTTAATCGGCGTCGAGCGCAGACGGCCGACATATTCTGGCGTCACGTCGTCGGGATTCAGTTCGGCAGTTATCTCCTCCGTATCGCAGCAGTCGAAAAGCCTTGCCGCATGTTCGACGAATCCGCCGAGCACTTCGGGTTCGAGCAGCGACGGAGTGCCGCCGCCGAAATATATGGTCCGTATCTTGCGGTCGTTCAGGAATCCGCTCTGTGCGTCGAGTTCGTCGTGCATGCGTTCGACGGTCTGCGGAATATGGCGCAGAAGGACGCTGCGACGGAAATCGCAATACCCGCACAGGCGTTTGCAGAAGGGAATGTGGAAATATATTCCTGCCATACTCTACAAATGTAATCAAAATCGGGCAAACGGCGAAATAAAGTTTCGATTTTTGCACGAATATCCCGACGAACCGCCGGTCCGTTACCGTGAACGGCAGCGGCGGAATACGCAAAAACAAACGACCGGATGTTTGTAATTTTTTTGATTATTTATTGTTAATTATTTCACAATTCAAAATAAAGCGATATATTTGCAGTCGGAAAAGAAGGCGTTCGACCGCCACACCGAGGAGAGTGAGGCGAAACAGGGAACGCGACTGAAACAGAAGAGGTTAATCATTAAAATAGAAAAGATTATGGCTTTCAAGAAAGAAGATTTGGCGAAGTACGGTATCACCGGAACGACCGAAGTAATCTACAATCCGTCTTACGAACTCCTGTTCGAGGAGGAGACCAAACCGGAACTTACCGGTTACGAGAAGGGTGTCGAGACCGAACTCGGCGCAGTGAACGTAATGACCGGTATCTACACCGGACGTTCGCCTAAGGACAAGTTCATCGTTATGGACGAGAACTCGAAAGACACCGTATGGTGGACTTCCGAGGATTACAAGAACGACAACAAGCCTGCTTCGCAGGAGGCTTGGGCGGCTGTCAAGGCTATCGCTCAGGAGGAGTTGTCGAACAAGAAACTCTACGTTGTGGACGGTTTCTGCGGTGCCAACAAGGATACCCGCATGGCTGTACGCTTCATCATGGAGGTTGCTTG
Organism: uncultured Alistipes sp.; assembly: GCA_964514795.1. Classification (GTDB taxonomy): domain Bacteria; phylum Bacteroidota; class Bacteroidia; order Bacteroidales; family Rikenellaceae; genus Alistipes. The sequence goes on along the minus strand of CAZESW010000138.1, from coordinate 221 downwards.
GCAGGCTCACTTCGTAAAGAACATGTTCATCCGCCCTACCGAGGAGGAACTGAAAGAGTTCGAGCCTGATTTCATCGTATACAACGCATCGAAGGCAAAGGTCGAGAACTACAAGGAGCTCGGTCTCAACTCCGAAACCGCAGTAGTATTCAACATCACCTCGCGCGAGCAGGTTATCATCAACACCTGGTACGGCGGCGAGATGAAGAAGGGTATGTTCT
>CAZESW010000137.1:0-4998 GCA_964514795.1 uncultured Alistipes sp. | reverse complement strand
CCATACGATATAGCTAAAGTCTATAGTCAGTGTAGACGCATCTCGGAGGGAGAGGCATCGTATACAAGGATTCGCTTTCGACCGACAATGACGATACCGAACGCTATACGCTGTGTCTTGCCAATCCTCCGTTCGCAGGTACGCTCGACAAGGAGGCTGTAAGCAAGTCGCTGCTCGCCATCGCGCCGACGACCAAAACCGAACTGCTGTTCGTCGCGCTGTTCGTCCGTATGCTCCAACCCGGCGGACGCTGCGCCAGCATCGTGCCCGACGGCGTGCTGTTCGGCAACTCCAAGGCTCACAAGGCACTGCGCAGGGAACTTATCGACCGTCAGCGCTTGCAGGCGGTCATCTCCATGCCGAGCGGCGTTTTCCAGCCTTATTCGGGCGTCTCGACCGCGATTCTGATATTCACCAAGACCGATATGGGCGGTACCGACGATGTTTGGTTCTACGACATGCAGGCGGACGGCTATTCGCTCGACCAGAAACGCACCGAGATTGCAGAAAACGATATTCCCGACGTTATCGCCCGCTTCCGCAATATGGAGGGAGAACGGGAGCGCGGACGCCACGACAAATCGTTCCTCGTGCCGGTCGCCGAAATCCGCGAAAAGGATTACGACCTCTCGATGAACAAATATAAGGAGGTCGCGCGCGAAACGGTTGTCTACGACAGCCCCGACGAGATTCTCTCGCGCATCGAGTCGCTCGAAACCTCCATCGCCGCTGCCATTGCCGAATTCAGGAACGAGTATATGAAATAAAATTAGGTAACTATATACGACTGTACACCAAACCGATTTTGGTAACGTATTCGGAACTCCGACGGTCGTGGTTCTCGCGGTGAAGCCGCGTATCCGGATGTTACCCACCTTAATCCCCGAATCGGGTTTTGCAGATTTTGGAACGTTTCGCCGACGTGGATTAAGCCGAGCGTGTTACCCACCCCAAAAAATCCCCCCCCTACTGAGAGGGGAACTTCGGTCGGAACACGCAAGGGCATACGGATACGACTTTGGAATACCGATAGTGTAAAATTGTATATAATCGCCTAAAATTATATTGAAAGTTTATAGAAAACATTAAAAAACTTGAAAGTTTTTCAAAAACTTTCAAGTTTTTTGTATATTTGTCATACAAATATTACATCTATGATAGAGCAATGTCCTAAACTTAACAGTAAGGTCGTAATGAAAGCCGTTCGACATTTGTCGGACGATTCGATAAATTCGTTGGTGGAGTCGATAAACGACTCCTATCTTTATTGGTCCGAAGTGAAATATAAGAAAACTGCTTTGGACCTGACTCCCGAAGAGTTGTGGGCATGCGTGAAGATAAGCAGGAATCTTAAAAAAATGTCGATTTGGAATAAATACGACATCAAGTTCTGCATTACCAATAAAATGCAGCGTCAATGCCACAATTTCGATATGAACTTCGGCGGTTACTGGGGCGACAACTCCATTATTCCGAGTGCGAATAAAGAACGATACCTTATATCGTCGTTGATGGAGGAAGCGATTTCGTCGAGCCAGATGGAGGGCGCATCCACTACGCGCAAGGTCGCTAAAAATATGCTGCGTAAAAACATATCTCCCCGCAGCCGTTCGGAACAGATGATTTTCAACAACTATGAAACCATTTGTTTTATAACGGAAAATAAGGAACGTCCCTTGACTCCCGAATTGTTGTTGCAGGTTCATGCCCTTATGACCAGCAAAACACTCGACCGAGGTGAAGATGAAGGGTGTTTTCGAGAGAATGACAATGTCGTAGTTGCGAATAATATAACCGATGAAATCGTTCATGTCCCGCCGACGCATACCGAGATTCCGGCATTCGTGGATGATTTGTGCAGATTCTTTAACTCCGATGATGACGGAACATTCATACATCCGATTATAAGGGCAGTTATTATTCATTTTATGATTGCCTACATGCACCCGTTCGCCGACGGCAACGGTCGTACGGCCAGGGCTCTGTTTTATTGGTATATGCTCAAAAAGGGCTATTGGTTGATGGAGTATATGTCCATATCGAGAATTATATACATGTCCAAGCAGAGTTATGAAAAATCGTTTCTTTACTCCGAATCCGACAACAACGATATAGGTTACTTCATTGCATATAATCTGAGAGTTCTGGAACTTGCATTCAGCGAATTGCAACGCTACATAAAACGCAAGACATCCCAACTGGCCTTGTCATCCGATTTCGTCAGACTCGAAGGTATCAATGACCGTCAGTCTGTCGTATTGGCTTTGGTCAGAGACAATCCGCAGACGGTTCTGACCGTTAAGGAACTGCAAAACAGATTCGGAATAAGTAATCCTACCGCGAGGTTGGATATGGATAAACTTGTCGAAAGCGGGTATCTCCAAAAAATACGGGTCAATAAAATCAAATACAATTATGTCAAGGGTGACAAATTCGATGAGCTGTTGTCATAATCAGAATCGGTCGTGTGTAAAAATGGAAAACTTGAAAGTTTTTTAAAAATTTTCAGGTTTCTATAAGAAATTGATTCCGAACGCAAACATAAATAGGAGGCGAGGCGACAGGTATAGTAAGACGCGAGGGCGGCAAACGCGGCGGTCGCTGGATTATCGTCAAATAGTTTCGCCGAATTTAAAAAATGATATAGTGATGGATTACGAATCTAAAATACTGCTGAATAATCTTATCGATGCCGTAAATCGTACCGATTGGTGGGTTGTCGGTATTACTATCTTAAATGCTGCTATTATGGTATGGCTCGGCTGGAATCAATATAAACTCCAAAAACGCCAAACCGAAGCGCAGGAATATGAGATTTACAGAAAATTATACCGATTATTGGGTAATGCCAATCGCGAAATAGACGAATTTATACATAATATTTGGATTTTTTTATGGGAACCTTATTATAATTCGGATAAGGATTTCTTTAATCGCAAACAGACATACATAGAGCAGTTAAGAAAAGATTTGACAGAGAGTTATATTGATTATGAACTTAAATTTTCCAAAAAAACATTCAATAGAATCGGCTATATGCAAGTTTTGACATTGATGTTAAGTCTTCTTCGTGTTATAATTTCCTCGTTGGAAAACGGCAATGTACAACTGTCTGTTGGTGCACGTGGCGTTGACTATGAACAAGGCAAAGAAGATTACGCCTATGCAAGTTTCGTTGCCGGACAGTTTACCGATAAACGTTTGCAGATTGTACTGATGCAGAATTTTGAGGCATTTATACGACAGAAGAACGCTGTGCGTTGTGATGATTCCGTTTTGGAAAAAATTAGAAAAAAGTGCAAAATCGACTAAACTATGAAACAAGGCTGGGAAATAAAGAAACTGGGGGAGGTTGCAACATTTCAAAGAGGATTAACATATTCGAAAGAAGATGAGGTTGAGTTCTCTTGTAATGGCGTACTTCGTTCGAATAATATAGATCTAAATACGATGTCTCTTGTTTTTGATGAATTAAAGTATGTCCGAGAAGATCTTGTTATTGGTGCAGATAAAAAATTGAGCAAGGGTGGGATTCTTATATGTATGTCGAATGGCAGTAAACAACATTTAGGTAAAGTCGCTTTTATTGATAAGGATTATGACTATGCATTTGGCGGTTTTATGGGATTAATAAAACCTAATGATGACATTTGTGCAAAATATGTATATTATACTTGTATATCACCATCGTATAAACATTTCCTTGCAGGAGTAGGTTGCGGTGCTAATATTACAAACTTAAAGTTTGCCGATTTGGCGCAACATCCTGTTCCTATCCCGGCGAGGGAGGAGCAGGAGCGGATAGTGGGGGAGTTGGATTGTTTGAGCGGGATTATTGCGGCGAAGCGGGAGCAGTTGCGCGAACTCGACACACTCGCCCAATCGATATTTTACACCATGTTCGGCGACCCGATCACCAACGACAAAGGCTGGGAAATAGTTGAAATGGATAAACTATATGATATTGGTTCGAGCAAAAGAGTTTTCGAGGCTCAATGGACAGATAATGGCGTTCCATTTTACAGAGCAAGAGAAATTGTCAGATTATCCAAAAATGAACAAATTGAGTCGCCAATATTTATCTCGGAATCACTATATAAAGAATATGCAAAAAAATATGGTGTTCCAACGGATGGTGATATGATGGTTACAGCAGTTGGAACACTTGGTATTTGTTATATTGTAAAAAGCACTGATATATTTTATTTTAAGGATGGTAATATTTTGTGGTTTAAGAGTAAAGGTCTTTGTGAAACACAATTTATTAAAGATCAATATGCAACGAGTTTTGTAACCGACCAGATAAGAGGTAATGCAAATGCTGCAGTCGTTGGAACATACACAATTACGAATGCTAAGAAAACCAAAGTAGTCATGCCGCCTATTGATCTACAAAAAGAATACGTGAAGAAAATAGAAAATATCGAACGGCAAAAGGAGTTGATAACGAAATCAATCGCCGAGACCGAAGATTTGTTCAACTCGCGCATGGACTACTATTTTAATTAGAAATGCGGAATTAGAAATGCGGAATTCGGAATGCGGAATTACGAACTACGAACTACGAATTAAGAATTAGAAATGCGGAATTATAAAACTGTGAAAAAGGAGAATGTAATAGAAAATAAAAGTTTTAGGTTTGCTGTGCGAATCGTAAATCTATATAAGTATCTTTGTGAAGAAAAACGTGAGTATGTTCTGTCGAAACAATTGCTGCGCAGCGGAACAAGTATAGGTGCGAATGTTAAAGAGGCTTTGAGAGGACAAAGCAAAGCCGACTTCGGGGCGAAGATGACGATTGCTCTTAAAGAAGCGAGCGAAACAGAATATTGGCTGTTATTATTGAAAGAAACAGGTTTCCTCTCCGTTGAACAGGCGAAAAGTATGGTAAACGATTGCCATGAAGTGCTTAAATTGTTAGTTGCTATAACGAAGACGACGTACAACAAATGACGAATGCGAAATTACGAATTAGGAATGCGGAATTCCGAATTAAGA